>CAXUIR010000212.1:4531-5073 GCA_964251005.1 uncultured Acetobacteraceae bacterium
GTAAAATCGCGCTGGTGGGGGCGCGAGCCGCCGGCGTAGCCGATGCGCACCAGGTCGTCGGCGTAGGTGAGCCAGTCGCGGTGGGCGCGGCGGGCGCTCGCGTGGCTGGCGGCGTCGAAGCCGTTGGGCAGCACGGTGGCCGGGCGGCCGGTCTGGCGGACCTGGTGGGCCAGCTCCTCGGTGGGGCAGGTGACCAGGTCGCAGGCGCGCAGGGTGCGGCCGATCAGGCGGAAGAACTCCTGGGTGTCCTGCTCGGAAAAGCGCTGCGAGCGGATGCCGTCGATGACCTCGATGGTGGCGAGCTCAGGGCGGAACATCAGGTCGTCGACGTCGAAGACCACGGTCGCACCCTGTTCGTGCGCCACCTGGATGATGCCGGCGATGTGGGTGCTGTACGGCACCCGCCACAGCACCACCAGGCGGGCGCCGGCGAGCTCGGCGGGGCCGACGGGGCCGGCGACCGACGCGCGTGCGTCCAGGCCGAGGGCGCGCGCAGCGGCGACGTAGCGGTCCACCCGGTAGGTGGTGCCGGGGGTGTGGTC
>CAXUIR010000213.1:0-5036 GCA_964251005.1 uncultured Acetobacteraceae bacterium
AACGTGGGCGCCGCGCTGTTCAACCGGCAGGGCAGGGTGTTCATCGGCCGCCGTGCCGACCAGCCCGCCGGGATGGAGACCTGGCAGATGCCGCAGGGCGGCATCGACGACGGCGAGGACCCGGCCGCCGCCGTGCTGCGCCAGTTGGAGGAGGAGGTCGGCACCGCACGGGCCAGCATCCTCGCCGAACACCCCGACTGGCTGACCTACGACCTGCCGCCCGAAATGGCCCGCCGCGCGCTGGGCGGACGCTACCGCGGGCAGCGGCAGAAATGGTTCGCCCTGCGGTTCGACGGCACCGACGTCGACATCGTGCTCGACCGCGACGCGCATCCCGAGTTTTCCGCCTGGCGCTGGGCGGTGCTCGCGGAGCTGCCTGCGCTGGTAGTCGGTTTCAAGCGTGCGGTGTACGAGTCGGTGGTGCGGGAGTTTGCGCGGTTTGCCGGGTGAGCAGGAAGCAGGCGCTTCTTCGAGAAAAAGACGCAAGAAGCTTCTATTTCCGGCTGTCGCGGACGGCTGAACGACACGGTTCATCCGGCTTTTCCGGCCTCGTTCTATCGGGTAACACCAGCCGGCCTTGATGCTGATTCCCAGAAAGCAAGCAGTCCTTTTTTGAAAAAAAGGACCAAAAAACTTTTGACTCCGCTGTCGCGCGCTCAACGGGTAAGTCCGCGACAGCGGAGACAAAAGTTTTTCGCTTCTTTTTTCAAAAAAGAAGGCCTTCTTTGCTTCGGTAAGGTCAAACTCCAGGCCTGTTGGTATAAGCAGGCCGGAGAACGTTCTGGCTCTTCGTTAAGCAAGCATCTGTATCGGACACCGACCCCGTTGGTCGGATGATGTCCTGACGGCATCGTAGTTTCTGGTTCTTTCTTTCGAAGAACCACCGCTTGCCGAGCACGTGATGGCACGCCTGAGAAAGTTCTGTAAAGCATCGAACCACCAGACGAGGTCCTAGCGTCACGATGGCCAGGAGATCAGCCGGCGCGTGCGAGCTTTCGCGCGGCACCGTTCAGCCGAGCGGATCCGGCACAGGGTGGAGGAGCTGGGCGTCCCGCACGGCGCGCCCGGAGCTTCGGCGGTGGTGACCGTCAGCATCGGCGCCGGGTCGGCCGAGCTAGCCGATGGCGGCAGCCCCGAGCAGCTGATCGCCGCAGCCGACATGGCGCTCTACGTGAGCAAGCGACGCGGCCGCAACCGCGTGCATCCCGAGCCGCTGCCGGCCGAGCGGCTTCTGCCGGAAAGCGAGACCGCCGGCGACGATTGAGCTTGCACCAGCGGAACCTTGCGCTCGCGCAGTGCGTGGAAGCTGCATGGTTGTCCCGACGCGCCTGCCGAGCCTGTCCTTGAACGGCAACAGCAAAAAACGTTGGCGCAGCGGTCGCGGCGTGGTCTGCAGCGTGGCGCTGTGGTTAGCCGGTGCGAGCGCGCCCGCAGTGGCCGCCAGCGTGCTGCACTACACTGCGCGGCTGCGCGGCATCGCGTTCTTCGACGTCACCTACTGCCTGGCCCTGGACTCTGGCCGTTACCAGGCGGTGATCAACGCCCGCACGCTGGGGCTGGCCGAGATGCTGGTACACGGCCGTGTGGCCGGCCGTGCGGTAGGCAGCATCGCTGGCGATGCCGTCAAGCCGGACGGCTACGCGGAGTACGGCCGCATCTCCGGCGACAGCTACAATCTCTCGCTGGACTACCCCTCCGGCGACCCGGTGGTCCGCTCGGTGAGCCCGCCGCCGGACACCTACCGCCAGGTCGTCCCGCCATCCGCCCTGGCCGGCGCCATCGACGGCATGAGCGCCATCGTGCTGGAAACCTTGGTCGTCACCCGCACCGGGGCGTGCCAAGGCGCCGCCCTGGTGTTCGACGGCCGCCAGCTGCGCCGGCTGACGACGCAGACCGGCGGGCACGACACGCTCGAACGGAGCGCCCGGCTGGACTTCTCCGGCTCGGCACTTCGTTGCGACACGGCTTCGGTGATGCTCGCCGGCTTCCTCAAGAACAAGGCGGTGGGTCCGCAGGCAAGCCCCCGCTTCAGCAAGGCCTGGCTGGCGCCGGTCCTGCCAGGCGGCCCGGCGCTGCCGGTGCGCTTCGCCTTCGACGCGGACCTGCTGGGCGACATCATCGTCGACCTCGATCACGCTACGGCTGATCCGGGCGTTGCCTGCGCCTGGACGCCGGCCGGCGCGAAGTAGCTTGACGGGCAACACGTCTTTACGCGTCCGGGGTGCAAGCTTCGCGGTTAGATGTTGGAAAGGGTCTGTATAGTTGTCGTCCGGACATAGGCGGTTTGATGTTTGCGGAGGCGAAAGCAAGGCCTTCTTTTTTGGAAAAAAAGAAGCAAAAAACTTTTGTCTCCGCTGCCGCGGACTTATTCGGAGAGCGCGCGACAGCGGGGTCAAAAGTTTCTTGGTGCTTTTTTTTAAAAAGGACTGCTTGCGATTTGTCAGTCAGCATCAAGGCCGGCTGGTATAATACCGGCACGCTTTGAGGCTGACACATAGAAAGCAAGCAGTCCTTTTTTGAAAAAGGACCAAAAACTTGCACTCCCACCCCGCATCAAAGGAGAGGGATAATCATGCAAGCAGACATGCTGGCATAACCAGACCTAACCAAGGTGCAAGCATAGGAGCAAAAGTTTTTGCTTTTTTTCAAAAAAGAAGGCCTTCCTTGCCTGCGAATGTCGGCTTCAACGCGGGCTGGTATAAGCACCGGCCACTTCGAACCTCGAAAGTGAGGCAAGACCTGTTTTTTTGAAAGGCAGCAAAAAACTTTGTTTCTGCGGTCGTGGACTCTCCCGCAGCGCGTCGTTCAGGGAACAGAGTTCCCTAATTCTCTTTCAGAAGAAATTGCTTGGCCTGCCTGTCGAAAACTTGGAGCTCGCCCGTCTGCTTCCAACTGTCAGGTCATCATCTATCTTCCTTCTACCTCGACCTTGGAGAACGATGGCATGTGCAAATCGTCACCGGTTTGCCGACATTACCATTTGTGCCTGGAACCGCCCCGGGTTACCTCACGCGCGAGGAGATGTTCAAGAGCCTGATGGTTACGAAGGAAATGTTACATGCAGCGTTCGCTTAGGCCTCGGCCGTCTGTTTTCGCAGCGGCGTTGTTCGCCTGCGTCTTCTCCGTCAACGTGCGCGTACCTTTTGCCGCCGCGGCAGAGACGCCGCCCGCTCTCAGCCCTGCCAGCTCCGCACAGATCCAGGCGCTGCTTGCCGTGCCCGACACCAAGACGCCGTCGCACTACGACGATTTTACCTTGCCGCGCACGGCGACCAACACGTTCGACCGTTTGTTCCTGTGGAACGAAGTCGCACTGGACACCACCGCGATCGACCACACGCCGCCACTGCCGACGCGTCGTCGCCCCTACACCTTCGGCCAGCAGTTCGGCCCGCATCGCACCAGCCGTGCGATGGCGATCGTCCACATTGCGATGTTCGAGGCGGTCAACGCGGCAACCAGCCAGTACCAGAGTTACGTAGGTCTGGCGCCCGTCTCCGGCGACGTCTCGATCGACTGCGCCATCGCGCAGGCCGCGCACGACACGCTGGTGTGGCTGTACTCCTCGCAACAGGCGCGGATCGACGCGCTGTTCCGCCAGGATTTGCAACGGATCCAGGGCACGCCTGCGGCGTTGGACGCCGGCCGCGCTCTCGGCAAGCGGGCGGCCGCGGCCATCATCGCGCTGCGCACCGACGACGGCTCGCAGGTTCCCGAGCCTACTGTCGGCGGCCCGTTCACGCCGATCGGTGGGGTCGGCCACTGGTCGATCGATCCGATCGCGCCGAACAACATCTATCTTGGCGCATACTGGAGCCAGGTGAAGCCGTTCGTGCTGACCTCCTCCAGCCAATTCCGCGCGCCGCCGCCGCCGGCGCTGACCAGCCACGAGTGGACCGTGAGCTTCACCAAGACGAAGGACCTTGGCGGCGATCCGACACGCGGCACGCCCACCGTCCGGACGAAAAGCCAGACAATAGAGGGCATCTTCTGGACTTATGACGGCGTGCCAGAACTATGCGCTCCGCCGCGGCTGTACAACGAGGTAATCCGCGCGGTGGCGTTCCAGCACGGCCTCAACACGCTGCCGCAGGCGGCGCAATACCTCGCGGTGCTCAACACCGCCATGGCGGACGCGGCCATCTCCGCCTGGGACACCAAGTGGTACTACCAGTTCTGGCGCCCGGTCACCGCAATCCGCTCGAAGGACCAGGGCGGCAACACGGAGGTGCTGCCCGATCCGCAGTGGTATCCGCTCGGCGGGCAGGCGACCAACACCAGGGGTCCGAACTTCACACCGCCGTTCCCGGCCTACGTGTCCGGCCACGCAACGTTCGGCGGCGCCATCTTCCAGATCATGCGCCACTATTTCGGCGAGGATGCCGCCTTCACCTTCGTCTCCGACGAGTACAACGGCAAGAACCGCAACGACCTCGGCCAGCTGCAGCCTTTCCTGCCGCTGTATTATCCCAACCTGACTGCGGCGGAAAAGCAGAACGGTGAAAGCCGCATCTGGATCGGCGTGCACTGGCAGTTCGACGACGACATGGGCGTGGCCGAAGGCCACGAGGTCGGCGACTGGGTGTATGGCCACGCGTTTCTGCCGAAGCAGGGCACTTGATGCGGAACGTACCATGTCCGGATACGGCGGGGCACAAGCAAGCAGTTCTTTTTAAAAGAACCGGCAAATCCTGATTTCTCGCGAGCTCCTCGACCGAGAGGAGGCTACCTTCGACACGTGATCTTCGTTTGGCCCACCGGCCTGTCAGGCCGGGCCACCGAATGGCAGTCGCCGCGAGCCTTGAGCCCGCCTAACGGCCAAGCAAAGGGCTGATACCGGCACGTTTCGAGGCTGACACATAGAAAGCAAGCAGTCCTTTTTTGAAAAAAAAGGACCAAAAAACTTTTACTCCCACGCCTGCATCAAGGGAGAGGGATGGTGACGCAAGCGAACATGCTGGCAGAACCAGGCTTTACCGTTGCGCAGGCGTCGGAGCAAAAGTTTTTTGCTTCTTTTTTTCAAAAAAGAAGGCCTT
>CAXUIR010000214.1:0-4166 GCA_964251005.1 uncultured Acetobacteraceae bacterium
CGTCGGAGCAAAAGTTTTTTGCTTCTTTTTTTCAAAAAAGAAGGCCTTCCTTGCCCTACAACTGTGAGCCCAACGCGGGCTGGCATCAGCCTCAAAGCTTCTGGTATGACCAGAGGCATCTGGTGGTCCTGCATGCAACACCGCGTGCGAAGAAGTGACACGGTCCGGGATCCGCGACAGCGCTCCAAAAGCTTTTTTCTTCTTCTCGAAGAAGAAGGCCTTGCTTCCTGACCTATCCGGCGGCTGACGCCCCCGCCTCAACCGCCGCCAGCGCCGTCATGTTGACGATGCCGCGTGCGGTCACGCTCGGCACCAGCACGTGGGCCGGCTTGGACATGCCCAGCAGCAACGGCCCGATCGGCAGGCCGTCGGCCGCGGCTTTCACCAGGTTGAACGCGATGTTGGCCGCGTCGAGGTTCGGAAACACCAGCAGGTTGGCAACGCCGGACAGCGTGCTCGCCGGCATCACCCGGTCGCGGATCGCTTCGGACAGCGCCGCGTCGCCATGCATCTCGCCGTCCACTTCCAGGTCCGGGTTGGCCTGCCGGATCAGCGCCAGCGCTTGGCGCATCTTGCGCGCGCTGGGCGAGTTGCTGGCGCCGAAGCTGGAGTGCGAGACCAGCGCCACCTTCGGCACCACGCCGAAGCCGGCGACCGCCACGGCGGCCAGAAGCGTCATCTCGGCGATCTGTTCGGCGGTCGGGTCCACGTTCATGTGCGTGTCGCACAGGAAGATGGCACCACCCTGCAGGATCAGCGCGGACATCGCGAAGATGCGCTTCACCGCTGGAGATTTCGGGATGATCGGCAGCAGGTAGTCCATCTGCCGGTACCAGGCGCCGGTGCCGCCGCACAGCACTGCGTCCACCTGGCCGGTGTGCAGCAGCATCGCTCCGGCCACGATCGGCCGCAGCCGCAGCCGGCGCTCCGCCGCGTCAGGGGTGACGCCGCGGCGCGCCACCAGCGCGTGGTAGGGGCCGACCAAAGGGTGGAACACGGCGCCGTCCTGTGCGGGGTCGAGCACCTGCACGTTGTGGTCCAGCCGCATGCGCAAACCCATCTCGCGCATGCGCCGCGCGATCTCGTCGCGCCGGCCGAGCAGGATGGGCAGGGCGATCTTCTCGTCGACCACGGTCTGCACGGCGCGCAGCACGCGTTCGTCCTCGCCTTCGGTGTAGACCACGCGCATGCCGCATTTGCGCGCCGCCTCGAACACTGGGCGCATCAGCTGGCCGGAGCGGAAGACGAAACGTTCCAGCTCCGAGCGATAAGCGTCGAAATCGGCGATCGGGTCCTGTGCCACGCCGCTGTCCATCGCCGCACGCGCGACTGCGGGGGCGACCTGCAGGATCAGCCTGGGGTCGAAGGGTTTGGGGATGATGTAGTCCGGCCCGAACACCGGGGCGGCGCCGCCGTAAGCGCGGGCGACCACCTCGCTGGCCTCCATGCGGGCGAGTTCTGCGATCGCTTCGACGGCGGCAAGCTTCATCGCCTCGTTGATGGTGCTGGCCCCTACGTCCAGCGCCCCGCGGAAGAGGAAGGGGAAGCAGAGGACGTTGTTGACCTGGTTGGGATAGTCGCTGCGGCCGCTGGCAACGATCGCGTCCGGGCGGGCGGCGCGCACCAGTTCCGGCATGATCTCCGGATCCGGGTTGGCGAGAGCCAGGATGACCGGCCGGGGGGCGAGTTTCGGCAGCCAGTCGGGGTTAAATACGCGCGGGGCGGAGAGGCCCATGAAAACGTCGGCACCCTCGATGACGTCGCCCAGCGTGCGCGCATCGGTCTGGCGGGCGTAGCGGGCCATGTTGTCCGGCATGTCCGGGTCACGCCCGGCATAGACCACGCCGCGAATGTCGGTGAGTGTCACGTTGTCCGCTGGCAGGCCCATGGCCACCAGCAGGTCCACGCAGGCGATGGCCGCCGCACCGGCGCCGGAGGTGACCAGCCGCACGTCGGCCAGGTTCTTCTCCTGCAGCACCAGGGCGTTGCGCACCGCGGCGGCGACCGTGATGGCGGTGCCGTGCTGGTCGTCGTGGAAGACGGGGATCTTCATGCGGTCGCGCAGGCATCGCTCGATGACGAAGCATTCCGGCGCCTTGATGTCCTCGAGGTTGATGGCGCCGAAGGTGGGCTCCAGGGCGGCGACGACGTTGATGAACAGCTCGGGGTCGGTGGCGTCCACCTCGATGTCGAACACATCGATGCCGGCGAACTTCTTGAACAGGGCGGCCTTACCCTCCATCACCGGCTTGCCGGCGAGCGGGCCGATGTTGCCCAAGCCCAGCACGGCGGTGCCGTTGGTGATGACTGCGACGAGGTTGGCGCGGGCGGTGAGGTCGCGTGCGGCGCGCGGGTCGGTGACGATAGCGGTGCAGGCGGCCGCGACGCCCGGAGAGTAGGCAAGGGCGAGGTCGCGCTGGGTGGCCATGCGCTTGGTGGCCTCGATGGCGATCTTACCGGGGCGGGGAAAGCGGTGGTAGTCCAGCGCGGCTTGGCGGAAGTCGTCGTCCATATGCACCTTCGTGGGCCGGGAGACCTGCCCTAGCCTTATTTTGCGGCACTGACGACCCGGGAGATGGCTGGGGAAAGGCTAGGCAGGCGGTTCTTTTTTGAAAAAAAGAACCAAAAACTTTTGTTCTCTGGGGGTTTGTGGTGATGAGGCGTGTCGTTTCGTTACCCAACGGGCAGGATGGACGCTGACTTGGGCGGGGAGCGCCTGGCACTACCATCAACCCGCGCAGCGCCGTCGCGCTGGTGGTCAGGCGAGGTCACCGGGCGGCGGCTTCCGGGCGTACACCGTGCGCGAGACGGCTGGCCTGAAGTCCGGGTAGCCTGGAGGAAGTGCCTGGCCGCCACCTACGCCGGTCTTACTTCTGCTATGTGTCATCCCCGAAACGTGCTTGTATTACCTCTCTGCCTCGACGAACGAATTGCAGTCGGACGCCATCTGTCGAAGGTCATACGCAAATGGGCAACATCAAACGCGTCCATGCAGCAATCACCTTCGTTGCGCTCTTCACGCCTACCATCGCGGCGTCTCAGGTCCCCAGCCGCATCACCGGCGTGGGAGGCATATTCGTCACCAGCAAAGACCTCAAAGCTCTGGCCGCGTGGTATCACGACGTGCTCGGTATCTCCATGGAGTCCTGGGCGGCGCTGTCATACACAATGATGCACCGGGTCACCCCCCAATGATTCTCTAGAACGCGCTTCCGACGAACTCGGCGGACATTATGTTTTCGAAACGTAGTGTCATGGTCAACTTTGCGGTGGACGACCTCGGCTCTTTCATCGACCGCTTGCAGAAGAAAGGCGTCACTATTCTGAACGCGATGATACCGATCCCTTCGGTAAGTTTGCCTGGATTATCGATCCTGATGATACCAAAATCGAGCTTTGGCAGCCGAAAGCGAAATGAACGATGTATGTTTAGTAAGCGGAGACAGCCTCGTCACACGACGAGATGACGGGTCGATCAACCCCGTTGGGATCTTCGGATCAGATAGCGTCCTGCTAGTGATGCCAATGCAGAGCAGATTAATACCAGCGGGCCTGGAGATTGATCGTTCCGAAGCAAGCAAGGCCTTCTTTTTTGGAAAAAAGAAGCAAAAAACTTTTGTTTCCGCTGTCGCGGACTCATCCGGAGAGCGCGCGACAGCGGAGTCAAAAGTTTTTTGGTCCTTTTTTCCAAAAAAGGACTGCTTGCTTTCTGTAAGTCAGCATCAAGGCCGACTGATATTAAAAGGGTCAAGATCCAGGGCCGCTGATATAAGTTGGCCATGGGATCGCTTGGCTACGTGAAGCCGCAAGCTTCGACTTGAACCGACGAGGACCCAAGACCGAGAGCACCCGACCACCTGCCGAGCTGCTGGCGAGCAGTTTCCTACGCCTGCATCAAGGTAGAGGTAAACTGACTGCAAGCACGCAAGCTGGCAGAACCAGGCTGCACCGTAGCGCAGGCGCAGGAGCAAAAGTTTTTCGCTTCTTTTTCAAAAAAGAAGGCCTTCATTCCTCGCCTAAGCACCGAAGCCGCAGGATCTCGCTGCGCAAGCGACCTTCCAGACAGGAACTCAGCAAACCAGCTCTCTGAGCACCCGCGGCAGCAGGTCCGGCAGATCCTCCGCCATCAACCCCGGCCCGAACGAAGCGGCCGCGGCCCCGTGCAT
>CAXUIR010000214.1:4176-4748 GCA_964251005.1 uncultured Acetobacteraceae bacterium
ACACCGCTGCGCAGGCCGCCTCGAACGGCGTCATCTTCTGTGCCAGCAGGCCCAGCACGAACCCTGCCAGCACGTCGCCGGAGCCCGCGGTGGCCAGCGTGTCGGGCGCGTTGGTGTTGATCGCCGCCCGCCCATCCGGCGCGGCCACCACCGTGTCCGGCCCTTTCAGGATCATCACGGCGCCGCTGCGCGTGGCGGCAGTCCGCGCGCGGGTGAGCTTGTCGCCAGCGCCGTCGAACAGGCGGGCGAACTCGCCCTCGTGCGGGGTCATCACGCAGGGGCCCTGGATGGCGGCGAACAGCGTGTCCGGGTCCGGCTTGAACACGCTGAGCGCGTCGGCATCCAGCACCACGGCGCGGCGTGTCGCCAGCATGGCCAGCACGTGGGCGCGGGTCTCGCCGGTGAGGCCGGCGCCCGGCCCGATCAGCATGGCGTTAATGCGCTGGTCCGCCAGCAGCTCCGCCAGGTCGCCATCCGCGGCGAGCGGCCGCACCATGATGCTGGTGAGCGCAGCGGCGTAGACGGCCCAGGCGCTCTGCGGCGCCGCGATGCTGGTGAGCCCGGCGCCGGCG
>CAXUIR010000214.1:4758-5019 GCA_964251005.1 uncultured Acetobacteraceae bacterium
TCGTCACCGCGCCGCCCAGGACCAGCGCGTGGCCGCGGTCGAACTTGTTGCCGCCGGGCCGAAGCTGGGGCAGGGCGCTGAGCCACAATGGCGGCGTGTTCTCGAACGCAGTCGGCACGACCTGGCCGAGCACGTCCGGCTCGATGCCGATCTGCCGAACCACCAGCTCGCCGCAGGAAAGCCGCCCCGGCAGCAGCAGGTGACCCGGCTTCTGGCGAAAGAAGGTGACCGTGAGGTCGGCGGCCACCGCGCCTTCTGCAG
>CAXUIR010000215.1:0-4992 GCA_964251005.1 uncultured Acetobacteraceae bacterium
GGTCGACATGGCGGACGGAACGAGCAACCAGCCGGACGATACCGCGCGGCTGGAAGCAGCCCTGAACCGCATCGCACGCGCAGGATGCGGGCCAGCCTCCAGCGCAGCGTCGCACGGGGTCGATAAGAGCGAGCTCGCCGCGCGGCTGGACGTGCTGATCGCCGAGTTGCGCGCGGTGCTGGGCCGCGACTCGGCGGATTGATGTAGCCGCACAACACGCAACCACGCATTGCCGGAGGCGAGAGAATTGGCCCAGCTCACCATCAAGATCAACGGTTACGCCTACACCGTGGGCTGCGACGACGGGCAGGAACAACACCTGCTGCAGATGGCCGCCGAGGTTGAGCACCGCATCGACAGCATCAAGGCGCTGGGTGGGCAGAGCGGCGAGAGCCGGCTGCTGGTGCTGGCCGCGCTGCTGATGGCCGACGAGCTGCACGACCAGACGACCCTGCTGGCCAAGCTGCAATCCGATCTGGCACGGCAGCCACAGGCCGAGGCCGAGTCACGCCGGCGCCTGGCACGGTTGGCCGATCGTGCCGAGGAGATTGCGCAGGGGCTCGAGCAGACCTAAATAGGGTGGGCGGAGCTGCTGGGTGCGTCAGGTACTTCATCCCCGGGGCCGATAAGCATCCCCTCGGGGGCTGGCGCTGTCGCGATCTTGGTCGTGGTATCTGGTTCCCACCTGCACAAGCAGGCTCTGGGGGGTGAGAACGCCAACGGCTTCGGCGGCTCCGTACTTCTCAGGCAAGCAAGCAAGCAAGGCCTTCTTTTTTTTGAAAAAGAAGCAGAAAAAATTGATACTTGGTGTAGCGGCACGCTGCGCCCCCCCCCACCCCCCCCCCCAAAAAAAACCGCATGCCCTTATTTTTTAAAAAAAACAAGGCCTTGCTTGCTTGAGCAGCCAATCCAAAGCGTCCATGCGCACAGAGATGCTGGCGCGCCGCGCCGGCTTCGACCCGGCCGCAGGCCATGCGCTGGCCAAGCTGGTCCTGACACGCATGCAGGTGCCGGCAGTCGCCACAGTCGCGGCGGTGTGGCCGCTGCCTGGCGAGATCGACCTGCGGCCGTTGATGGACGCCCTGCACCAGCGTGGTTGCCGGGTGGTGTTGCCGGAGACGCCGGCGCGCGGCCAACCTCTCGTCTTCCGGCGCTGGCAGCCTGGTTGCGCGATGCTGGCAGGCCGCTTCGGCACGCATTATCCGGAGGGTGACACGGCGGTTCCCGACATACTCTTCGTGCCGCTCCTGGCCTTCGACCGGCAGGGACGGCGGCTCGGCTATGGCGGCGGCTACTACGACCGAACGCTAGCCCGATTGCCGCAAGCGTCAGCGATCGGGTTCGGTTACGCCGGCCAGGAAGTCGATGAGGTTCCGGCAAACGAGCATGATCAGGCGTTGCCGGTGATCGTCACCGAGCGCGAGGTGGTGACCGTAGGAAGACAGCAAGCAGTTCTTTTTTGAAAAAAGAACAAAAAACTTTGACTCCGCTGTCGCGCGCTCTCCGGTTGAGGCCGCGACAGCCGCGGCTTGCTTCCTAGGCGACCTTCTTCTGCCGCCCCTGCCACTGCTCCAGCCAGATCGTCACCGCCGGCGCCGGCAGCGGCCGGGAGAACAGGAAGCCCTGCAGCGCGTCCACGCCGAGTTGCGCCACCCGGTCCAGGCAAGCCTGCTCTTCGACGCCTTCGGCGATGATGAAGCGGTTTCGCGACTTGGCTTCGTCGACGATGGTGGTGAGCAAGGTGTGTTGCGCGGGATCGGCGACCATGGCGCCGTCCAGCTTCAGCACGTCGAACGGGAGGTCCAGCATGTCGCGCCAATGCGGCAGGGCGGGCCCCGCGTCGTCGATGGCGGTGCGGAAGCCGGCTTCGCGCCATTGTAGCAGCGCGTGGCGAAGACGGCCGAGGTCAGGCGCGGTGCGGCTCTCCAGCACCTCGAGCAGGATGTCGCCGGGGGAGACGCCGGCGACCGCGCAGAGCTCGACTCCGCGCTGCACGGCGCTGTCGTGCATGACGCTGGCGAGCGGGAGGTTGAGGGTGACAAACAGGCCGGTCTCGCGCAGCCGGCAGCCGATCTCGAGAAAGGTGCGTGCTGCCGCAATGCCGGTCAGCACGCGTTCGCGGCCGCACGCGATCGAGAGCGGCACGAAATCCTTCGGGTGCAGGATGCCGCGGGTCGTGTGGTGCAGACGGGCGAGCGCCTCGAGGCCGATTGGCACCTGGTCGGACGCGCGCACGATTGGCTGGAAGCGCATGCGCAGGCCGCCGGCGTGCAGCGTGGAGACGAACTCGGCGGGTTGCATCGGCGGCAGGCTGGGCAACGAGGTTGCGGTGTCCTCGCCCATCGCTGCGGCCAGCGCGCCTGCGTCCGGATGTTCGACGCAGCGCATCGGCGTTGCGGTGAGGCTGTTGGCGCAACCGAGCAGCAGCAGCGGCGTGGGGCGGAGGGTGACTTCGTCCAGCATGCCGGCCAGTGCGTCCATCGCTTTCGAGCGCAAAGGTGCGACGGCAAACACGTAGTCGTAGCAATGGCTGGGCGGCAGCATCCACGAGAGTGCAGCCTTGACGTCGGGTTGCACGTCCAGCACCGCGCCGCTGCGTGCGGCTACGTCTTCGGCTGCCTTGCGCCACGCGGCGTCGGCGCCGACGAACAGCAAGCGGGTTGGATGAACGGCTGACATGTCTCGTTCAAACGCATCGCCGTGCTGTCGCACGCAAGTACGAAACGCGTCAGGCGCTTGCGTAAACGCGATTGTGACGACGCTTCAACGCGCAGTTGCCGTCTTGACGGGTGCCGTCACCTCGCGGCGCAACCTGTTCTCTCCCAACAGCAGCAGGATCGGCGCGGCAATCATGATGGAGCTGACAGTGCCGATGGCGATGCCGAACAGCATTGCCATCGCGAAACCGGACAGGCTTGCGCCGCCGAACAACGCGAGCGGCACGCTGGCGAGAAACACGGTGGAACTCGTGCCCAACGTGCGGTTGAGCGTTTCGTTGATGGACAGGTCAATAAGTTGTCGTAACGGCATCGTTTTGTATTTGCGCAGGTTCTCCCGCACGCGGTCGTAGACGACGACCTTGTCGTTGGTGGAGTAGCCGATGATGGTGAGGATGGCAGCGACCATCACGCTGTCGAACTCGATGCGCGTGATCACCAGGAATCCAATCGTCTTGGTGACGTCGAGCAGCAGCGTCACGACGGCGCCGACGGCGAACTGCCACTCGAAGCGGAACCAGATATAGGCGAAGATCATGCCCAGGCTGATGACCAGGGCGAGCACGCCGTTGCGGAACAGCTCGGCGCTGACAGAGGCGCCGACAACGTCGTTGCGGATGACGCGTGAGCCCGGTTGCGCGGTGGCGAGCACGTGTTCAACCTGACGCTGCATGGCCTGGTTGGCTTGCGGCGTTGCCTGCGCGTCGAGGCGGATGAGCACGTCGTCCGGCGCGCCGAAGCGTTGCAACCCGGCGGTGGGCACGCCGGCTTGCGAGAACGCTGCGCGTAGATGGTTGAAGTCGGCCGGGCCTTGAGTGCGGGCTTCGATGGTGATGCCGCCCTTGAAGTCCAGGCCGAGGCGAAGTCCGGGGTAGGAAAACAGGCCGATGGACAATGCGGAGAGGATGAAGGAGCCGGCGAGCCCGTAGAAACGCGCGCGCATGAAGGCGAAGCGCGTGTTGTCCGGGACGAAGCGGAAGAGGGGGCGGTTGAACATGGGGCGTTTATCTTACAGGTTGGGTAAAGCGGTTCTTTTTTGAAAAAAAAACCAAAAAACTTTTGCTCCCGTAGGCGCGTGTTGGTGAAGCGAGTCGTCTCAACCGACGGCCGCCAAGAGCACAAAAGTTTTTTGCTTCTTTTTTTCAAAAAAGAAGGCCTTGCTTTCTTACACTGGCAACAGCTGCGGCCGCTGCGCCGCGTACCACCGCACCATCATCAACCGCGCGAGCACGGTCGCGGTAAACAGCGTCGTCGCGATGCCCACGGTGATGGTGAGCGCGAACCCCTTCACCGGCCCAGTGCCGAAGACGAACAGCATGACGTGGGCGAGGAACGCGGTGACGTTGCTGTCCAGGATGGTGGAGAACGCACGGCGGAAGCCGGTTTCCATGGCGTTGAGCGGCGTGCGGCCGTTCTTGGTTTCCTCGCGGATGCGCTCGTTGATGAGGATGTTGGCGTCCACCGCCATGCCGAGCGTGAGCAGCAGGCCGGCCATGCCGGGCAGCGTGAGGGTGGCCTGGAAGAGGGAGAGGATGGCGACCAGCAGGATCAGGTTGGCCAGCAGGGCGACGTTCGCGAACCAGCCGAACAGGCCGTAAAAGGTGCCCATGAAGCCCACCACCAGCAGGAAGCCGGCGACCAGGGAGTAGGCTCCGGCGCGGATGCTGTCGGCACCGAGTTCCGGGCCGACGGTACGTTCCTCTTCCACGGTCAGCGGGGCGGGCAGGGCGCCGGCGCGCAGCAGGATGGAGAGCTGGTTGGCGCTTTCGGCGTCGAAATTGCCGCTGATCTGCCCCTGGCCGCCGGTGATGGCCTGGCGGATGACCGGCGCGCTGATGATCTGGTTGTCCAGCACGATGGCGAAGCGCTTGCCGACGTTGAGGCGGGAGGTGTCGGCGAAGCGGCGGGCGCCGAGCGAGTCGAAAGTGAAGTTGACCACCCAGGCGCCGTCCTGCTGGCTGGTGCCGGCGCGGGCGTCGGTGAGGTCGGCGCCGTCCACTTCCACGCGCTTGCGGATGGGGAGCTTTTCGGCGGGGTTTGCCTGCATCGGCAGCAGCTCGGTGCCGGGCGGGGCGGGTTCGCCGGCGACGTAGCTTTCGTCGAGCAGGTGGAAGGTCATCTTGGCGGTCTTGCCGAGGAGCTCCTTGACGCGGTTGGGGTCTTCGACGCCGGGGAGCTGGACGACGATGCGGTCGTCGCCCTGGCGGGTGATCTGGGGGTCGACAACGCCGGTCTCGTCGATGCGGCGGCGGACGATCTCGATGGACTGCTCGAC
>CAXUIR010000216.1:0-314 GCA_964251005.1 uncultured Acetobacteraceae bacterium
AAAAAAGAACCAAAAAACTTTTGACTCCGCTGTCGCGCGCTCGCCGGAAAGAACCGCGACAGCCGCAATAAAAGCTTTTTGCTTCTCGAAAAAGAAGCGCTTCCTTCAATGCCCCGTGTAGGTCAGCAGAGTTCCTCCATGGGTGTCGCTCGCCAGGTGGAACCCGCCCGCGCTGAACGTTCCTGCCAGGCTCAGCGTCGCCGTGTGGCTCCCGTCGCTCAGCACGAGCGTGTCGAGGCCGGACGCTTGCGTGGTTGCAAGCGTGGCGTGGGCAGGTGCCAGGCCGGTGACGTGTTCCAGGGCACCTCGGCAAA
>CAXUIR010000216.1:324-4943 GCA_964251005.1 uncultured Acetobacteraceae bacterium
GCTGCTTTTTTTCAAAAAAGCAGGCCTTGCTTTCTTCTCGATGTCGAAAGCTTTTTTTGAAAAGTTCGCCCGGTGGCCGGCTTCCAAACGGGACATTGAACCCTTTTCGCGCCTCGGCGCCTCTATGAGACTGGAGGCTGCAGATGACGACATGGACGAGCGGTGCGTTGGTTGAAGCGGCCCAGCGCGGCGAGCCGGGCGCGATCGAGCGGTTGCTGTCCCAGGCTCGGCCGGACTTGCGCCGGATCGCACGCCGGGCCTGCAGCGGCCCCGAGGACGCGGAGGACGCCGTGCAACACGCGCTGTGGGCGCTGCATCGCCAGGTCGGCGCATTGCGCACCGCCTCGGCGGTGGCAGCCTGGCTGTTCCGCGTCGTCGAGCGCGAGTGCCGGAGGCTGTTGGGGCTGAGACGGCCGCCGGCGCTGCCGTTGCCTCCGGAGGCTCTGCAGGCGGCGCCGGTGCCTTCGGGCCTGCGGCACGACCTCGCGCACGCGATCGCCGCCTTGGCCGAGCCATACCGGGCAGCGCTCATCCTGCGCGACGTCGAAGAGCTGACCGCTCCCGAAGCAGCATCGGTGCTCGGCATCACGCCGGAGGCTTTGAAAAGCCGCCTGCATCGTGCACGGGCCGAGGTGCGCGAGCGCCTGGCCGCCGGCGGCTATCTGTCCGGGGGTGACCTGTGACGGCGCTGGCCTGCCATCTCCTACGTGGCCTCGCAGCGGCCGCGCTGATCGCCGCTGCTTTTCTCCCGCCTGCCGGTCCGTCCTGGCCGGCACTGCTGCTTCTGCCCGCTTCCGTGTTCCTGCTGCGGGGCTGCCCCATGTGCTGGCTGCTCGGTCTGGCCGAACGCCTGCGCGCGCTTTCCACTCAGCGAGGTTGACCGATGCCCTATCAGGATCCTGCCGATTTCCGCCTGTTGCCCGAGCTGATCGGGCTTGCTCGTCCGGAAGCCGAGGCGTTCGGGGCGTTCGACAAGGCGGTCGGCCGCGGCGATGGCGCGATCCCGCCCAAGTACCGGGAACTGATCGCGCTTGGGGTCGCGCTGACCACCCAGTGCGCCTACTGCCTCGACGTGCACACCGGACGCGCCCTGGCGGCGGGCGCCACGCGCGAGGAGCTGGCCGAGACGGCGTTCATCGCGGCGTCGCTGCGGGCCGGAGCAGCGCTTGGCCACGGGTTGATGATGCTGCGGCTGGCCGAGCAGGGCGGACGCGCGGACCGCTCAGCTCCCGCCTAACCTCGAACGGCACGCCTCACCACGGCGCACCAGGGAAACAAAACTTTTTTGGTTCTTTCTTTCAAAAAGGAACCGCTTGCTTTCTTTTCGCTCAAGCCCGGCCGACCGCGATCACCGACAACCCCGCCACCCTGTTCCGCCCCAGCAAGCCGAGTTCCAGCTGCGAGAGAAGCAGCAGCCCCTGGTTCACCAGCGCACCGTGCGGCCGCATGTCGGACCCGGGCGTCTGCACGTGCAGCGGGTTCAGCCGCCGGCCCAGCCGCACGCCGGCGGCCAGCGGCAGGGTGAACCCGAAATAGTAGGACGTCGCAACGCGCGTGAGTCCGGCACGCGAGAGCAGCGCCTCCACCTCGCGCAGCGTGTAGCGGCGGTAGTGTTCCAGGAACACGTCGTGGCCGCTCCACATCCATTTGTGTGCGGGCACGGTGATCAGGAACCGCGTGCCGGGCTGCACCCGCGCCGCGTAGGATCTCAGCAGCGCAATGTCGTCCGGCACGTGTTCCAGCACGTCCATCATCAACACCAGGTTGCCGCCGAACCACTCCACCGCGCGCACGAAGCGGATCGGCTTGCCGGCGTGGTCCTCGCTGGTCTCTGCATGGTAGTTCGGGTCCACGCAGAGTGCGGCCGGACAAGCCGTGCGGTCGAGCAGCACGCGGGAGAAAAAGCCAGACCCTGCGCCAACGTCGAGCACCTCGCCCGCCGCTTCGCCGCGCAGCATGCGCAGCATCGCTGCCGATTTCGCACGGTAATACCAGTGCGCATCCGCACGGTCCCCGAGGATCTCCACCTCCTTGAGGTCCATGTTCGCCTAGATCTCCGTCGCCGGGTCGCTGTCCAGGGCGCTGTCCGCCCGCGCCAGCACCGCGGCACGCGCGGACTGTTGCGCAACGTCGCTGTGTTGCTCGGCAAAATGATCGGGAAGGGGCTTCCGCTCAGGTGGGCGCTGCGGGGTGTCCTGCCGGTAGACGCCCTCGAGCAAGTAGATCGGCCGCTGCTTGGTCTCTACGAACAGCCGGCTGACGTACTCGCCGATCATGCCGAGCGAGACCAGGTTTGCCGCCGTGCTTAGCAGCAGCACGATGATCAGCGACGCGTAGCCGGGCACCGCGATGCCAGCGACCAGCCGGTACGCCGCGATGAACGCCGCGTAGGCCAGCGCGCCGGCCGCCAGCAGCACGCCGAAATACGTCCAGATGCGCAACGGCGCGGTCGAGAAGCTGACGATCCCGTCCAGCGCGAAGTTCCACAGCCGCCAGTAGTTCCACGTGGTCTGCCCTAGCCTGCGCGCCGGCCGCACGTAGGGCACCGCCACGGACGGGAAGCCCACCCAGGCGAACAGCCCCTTCATGAACCGCCCGCGTTCCGGCAGTTGCCGGATCGCGTGCACCACGCGGCGGTCGATCAGCCGGAAGTCGCCCACGTTGTGCGGGATGGAGGTTGCCGCCATTCGGTTGAACACCCTGTAGAACCAGCCCGCCGTGATCGCCTTTAGCCGGCCGTCCGCCCGCCGGCTCTCGCGCAGGCCGTAGACCACGTCGTAGCCCTCTCGCCAGCGCGCCACGAACGTCCCGATCAGCTCCGGCGGGTCCTGCAGGTCCACGTCGATCAGCACCACCGCGTCGCCCTCGGCCAGGTCCAGCCCCGCCGTCATCGCCGCTTCCTTGCCGAAATTGCGCGAGAGGTTGACCACGCGCAGCTGCGGGTTCTGCTGCGCCCGGCCGATCAGCAGCGGCAGCGTCGCGTCCTTGGAACCGTCGTTGACGAAGATGAGCTCGACCCGGGCGGCCAGCGCGGCGAGTTCGGGCGAGACCTGGTCCAGAAAGGCGTCGATCGCCTCGGCTTCGTTGTAGACGGGCACGATGACCGAGATCAGCGGATCGGTCGGACGGGCGCGGAGCGGCGGCAGGGACATGGGGCGCGTTTAGAACGGGATGCTGAGCGAAAGAAAGCAAGCAGTTCTTTTTTGAAGAAAAGAAGCAAAAAACGTTTGGTTCCGCTGTCGCGCGCTTGGGGGAAGGAGCGTGGCAGCGGAGACTGTAGCTTGTTGCGCGCTATGTCGGTTGAAGAGTGCCCCGGCGGCCTCGAGAAACCACGTCAACTCGTTCATTACGCCGACTTTTCAAAAGGACACTCAAAGCTGACCCCGACAAGGCAGATACAATGTTATGTCCTGACCTGCTGCTACAGCCCTAGTCTCCCATTAACGCGAAGCGCTTCGACAAGCGCAGAGAACAAAAGTTTTTTGCTTCTTTTTTTCAAAAAAGAAGGCCTTCCTTGCTTCGCCTGCCGACCCTCACCTGATGAGTCCCGCAAGCGGACTAGACGCCTCCGCCCCCATCTTCCGTGCCATCCGCCCTGCCAAATGCGCATTCCGCCCGGCCCGAACCGCTTCAGCCATCGCACGCGCCATCCGCACCGGGTCGCCCGCATGGGCGATCGCCGAGTTCAGCAGCACCGCGTCGCAGCCGATCTCCATGGCGATGCACGCGTCCGACGCCGTGCCCACGCCGGCGTCCACCAGGACCGGCACGTTCGCCTGTGCTTTCAGGATCGAGATCATTGCCGGGTTTTGCAGCCCCAGCCCCGAGCCGATCGGTGCGCCCAGCGGCATGATCGCCACGCAGCCCATCTCCTCCAGCCGGCGCGCCGCAACCGGGTCGTCGGCGCAGTACACCATCACCTCGAACCCGTCCTCGATCAGCGCGCGCGCCGCCTCGAAGGTGGCGGGCATGTCGGGGTAGAGGAACGGCGGCGGGCCGAGAACCTCCAGCTTCACCAGGTTCCAGCCGCCCGCCTCGCGCGCCAGGCGCAGCGTGCGCACCGCGTCCTGCGCGGTGAAGCAGCCGGCAGTGTTGGGCAGGTAGGTGATGCGCTTGGGGTCCACGTAGTCCTGCAGCATGGGCGCGCCCGGGTCGGACAGGTTCACCCGCCGCACCGCGACGGTGACGATCTCGGCGCCGGACGCCGCGATGGCGGCGGCCGTCTGCTCCAGGTCGCGGTACTTGCCGGTGCCCACGATCAGCCGCGAGGTGAACCGCCGGCCGGCGACGGTCCAGCTGTCGTCCAGCACTGCGTCCGGGGGAAGGGGTGGTGCAATGGTGTCCATAGGCCGCTCAGCCGCCTCCGATGAAATGGACGATCTCGAGCCGGTCATCCGGCGCCAGCACGGTCTCGGCGTAGCGCGAGCGCGGGACGATCGCCTCGTTGCGTTCCACGGCGACCTTGCGCGAGTCCAACTGCAGTTGGCCAAGCAGGGCGGCGACGCTGAGCCCGCGCGCGACATGGCGCGGCTCGCCGTTCAGGCTGATGGACATCTCTCGTGTGTCGAGCGCTGCGGTCATCCCGTCCCTCCGCCGGCATGACCCGGATCAGGTGAGCG
>CAXUIR010000217.1:0-4930 GCA_964251005.1 uncultured Acetobacteraceae bacterium
GCGGCCGACCCCAACCAAATCAGGCTGCTCGAGGCCGCGCAGCGCTGGAAGCGCCAGCGCGTCATGGAGGGCAGCGGCGGCGCGGCGGAGGCGGCCGAGGCCTGATCTGGCCGGCGCCGGCCGCGTGGTGGTGGTATGGCCGGAGACGGCGAGCCCTTACGCGCTGGCGCAGGACCCTGGCGCGCGGCAGGCGATGGCGCAGGCCGCCGGGACAGCGGTGATGACGCTGTCCGGCACCGAGCGATTCGAGAGTGCGACGGTCGCGCACAACAGCCTGGTGGCTGTGGCCCCAGACGCCAGCATCGCGGGCGTCTACGACAAGGCGCACCTGGTACCGTTCGGCGAGTACTTCCCGTCCTACGCGCACATCATCCTGGGCGAGCAAGGTTTCGTCCCTGGACCGGGCGTGCGCACGCTGCACGTGCCCGGTCTGCCGGCCATTGGGCCGCTGATCTGCTACGAGGCAGCATTTCCCGCGCAGGTTGTAGATCGGTCCGACCGGCCATCGCTCCTGGTTAACATCACCAACGACGCCTGGTTCGGCGACTCTGCCGGACCGCGGCAGCATTTGGCGGCCGCGCGGATGCGCACGATCGAGGAGGGCTTGCCGATGATTAGGGCAGCAAATACAGGCATTTCCGCCGTTATCGACGCGCACGGGCGGGTGTTGGACAGGCTGGGGCTAGACCGGATGGGCACGCTGGTGTCCGGGGTTCCCGGGGCGCTGTCGCCCACCTTGGCCAGCCGGTTGGGCCTGTGGAGCCCTGGGCTGCTGGCAGTAATTTCACTGCTGGCAGGCGTCGCTTTCCGCAGCAAAGCGGGTCAAAGGTTTAAAAATTGAGAAAATCTTTCTGAAAAGCGAAAAGTTTATTGACTATTGAGGGTTGCGCAACTAGACCGTCAGCACGTCAGCCACACTGGCCGCGGTAGCGAGAGAGCAGCCTGGATGTCCCGTAACGCCGTTAGTTTCGAGGGTACTACAAGCGAAGCTGGCGAAAGCCGGCCCAGCCCAATCGACGTTCACGTCGGCTCGCGCATTCGGTTGCGGCGCACGTTGATGGGCATGTCGCAGGAGCGGCTCGGCGAGGCGCTCGGCCTGACGTTCCAGCAGGTGCAGAAATACGAGCGTGGCGTGAACCGCGTCGGCGCGTCGCGGCTCTACGACCTCTCGCGCGTGCTCGACGTGCCGATCAGCTTCTTCTTCGATGACATGCCGGACACCACGGGCAACGGCAACGGCAGCACCCACGTGGCCGGCTTTGCCGAACGGGTAGATTTCGGCCACGCGGACGACCCGCTCGCCAAGCGCGAGACGCTGGAGCTGGTGCGCGCCTACTACCGCATCACCGACCCCTCGGTGCGCAAGCGGGTGTTCGACTTGATCAAGTCGATGGGCCCGAACGACGTAGCCGGCTAAACCCAGGAGACAAAAGTTTTCTGGTTCTTATCTTTCAAAAAAGAACCGCTTGCCTTGCCTTACCCGACCTCAGCCCGAAGCTGAGGATTATCGAACACCGGGTTGCGCAGCCGATGCACCGCGTCGGTCAGCGCCTGCGCCAGGTCGCGCTTCTCCGGCTCCCCCAGCGCCGCGCCCACCTCCACCATCTGTCCGCGTGACGACAGGTATAGCCCGGGCACTCGGCCCGCACGCTCCTGCAGCGTCACGTTGAGCCAGCCAGGCGGCAGGCTACGCTCGCTGGCCTGGCCGGACGCGTCGGTGCGCAGGATGCGCAACGCGGAGCCGGACAGCAGCAGCAATTCACGCTGCTTGGTGGAGCGGGCGTGCATGCGCAGCAGCACCATCGCCAGCATGATCTCGCCGCCGTTGAAGCCGGCGATCGGCCAGGCGCCCAGCGTCCAGAACACGGTGGTGGTGCACAGGCTGACGCAGCAGACGGCGCCGATGACCAGGCGGACGCCGCGCGGCGAGAGGCTGCGATGCGGCGTCACTTCGGCCTCGAACACGACAGTGTCGGCTTGATTGGTCATGCCGCCTAGATGGTAGCGCGGCCCGGGATCTCGACGGGAGAGAGGCTAGGCAAGCGGTTCTTTTTTGAAAAAATGAACCAAAAAACTTTGCTCCCACGCCTGCATCAAGGAGAGGCATGCCGCTGCAACCAGTCATGCCGGCAGAACCAGGCCTGACCGTGGCGCAAGCGTGGAAGCAAAAGTTTTTGCTTCTTTTTTTCAAAAAAGAAGGCCTTGCCTGCCTTACGAATGTCAGCCCTTCGCGTCCTGGCATAAGGTGCGCCGCCGGCATCGCATAGGCACGGCTTGCCAAACCAAGCTTACACGCCGAGGTGGACAGTTGAATGCCTACCCCTGCGCCCCCCGCCCGGCTCGCCACGCGCATGAAGCGGGAGGATGTCGGCCCGTTTCTGCAGGCGATCGCCGCCACACGGCCGGACGCGCAATCCGAGCTCGCCTTCACCGATCCCTACACGCTGCTCGTCGCCGTGGTGCTCTCCGCCCAGGCGCCGGACGCCTCGGTCAACACGGCCACCGTCGGCCTGTTCGCCGAGGCGCCGGCCCCGGCGGCCATGGGGCGGCTCGGGGTGGACGGCGGCGGCCGCCACGTCCGCTCGATCGGGCTGTGGCAGGGCAAGGCCCGCAACGTGGTTGCGTTGTCGGACATCCTGCTGCGCGAGCACGCCGGCGCGGTGCCGCACGATCGCGAAGCCCTCGAGGCGCTGCCCGGAGTCGGTCGCAAAACGGCGAACGTGGTGCTGAACGTGGCCTTCGGCGAGGCGACGATGGCGGTGGACACGCACATCTTCCGCCTGGGCAACCGCACCGGGCTGGCGCCGGGCAGATCGGTGCGCGAGGTCGAAGACGGGCTGGTCCGCCGCATCCCGGCGGAGATGCTGCGGCCGGCGCATCACTGGCTGATCCTGCACGGGCGCTACGTGTGCAAGGCACGCCGGCCGGAGTGCTGGCGGTGCGTAGCGGCACCCTGGTGTCGTTACAAGTTCAAGGAGATGCAGCCGCCAGCGAAAAAGTAAGCAAGGCCTTCTTTTTCGAGAAAAAGAAACAAAAAGCTTTTACGACGGCTGTCGCGGACGGCTGAAACGACGCGTTTCAACACGCACAAACAGAGAGCAAAAGTTTTTTGGTTCTTTTTTTCAAAAAAGAACTGCTTGCTTTTACGCCGCCTGGGCCACGCTCGCCTCCTGCAACGAGTGCGCCACCGCGGCCACCACATGCTGCACCGAGATGTCCCACGGCGTGGCATGGAACCCGACGGAGAGCTCCGGCCAAGGCCTGCGCGCGCGGCCCAGCACGCAATCGTATCGTAGCCGCATCAGAGCGGCGAGGTTGCGGTAACTCCAGTCCACGTAGGCGTCCATCAGCAGCTCGACGACCAGGCAACCGGGCCGGCAGAAGCCGAGGTTGGCCAGCGCCGAGCCGTGCGGGGCGACGATGGCGTCCGCCTGGCGGAACAGGCGGATCTGGTCGGACAGGCTGAGGTCCTCCAGGCGGACCGGCTCGAAGCCCATCGGCGCCAGGGCGGCGATCAGCTCCGTCTCAGTGCGCAGCGGCCGCACCCCGCTCTCGCGGCGGTCGATGTAGACGCGTCGCGGCAGTTGGCCCGGAACGGCGCCGACGTTGCTGGACAGGCGGTTGTAGAAATCCACCACGCACGGGTGGAACGCCGCCTCACCGCAGACGGAGAGCGGGAAGATCAACGTCTCCACACGCAAGGTCTCGTCGTGCGCCACTTCGCGGACGGCGATGCTGGGCAGCAGGTCGAACAGGCCGAACAGGTCGGAGCGGGCGATGCCGCTGGCGGGCACCAGCACGCTGCTGGCCGCGGAGAGGTAGTTGTCGGGCACCGCGATCAGCCGCGCCAGGCCGTCCAGCATCGCGTGGCGGTAATCCAGCTCGCCGGCGGCCAGGATGGTCACGTGGGTGCCGGGCAGGGTGCGTATCGTCTTGGGCTGGATGGCGATGCCCTTCAGCAGCGCGCGGTAGCTGTGCAGCTGCGGCGAGGTGTTGGCGAGCGACTCGGCGATCACCGTGTCGCCGACAGCGAGTATGCCGGCCGACGAGTGCACGGTGACGTCGTTCAGCACGAACAGCGGCGGCGCGAAGCTGTCGTAGTGGGTGGCCGCCCACATTCCCTGCTCCGGCAACTCGCGCACCGGCCAGACGTCGAAAAAATGCTGCCCGGTCGGCAGGCTGGACAAGGCCACGCGGGCCGGGCCGAGGGAGTGCACGTGCCGCACCGGCGCGTCGGCGGCCGAACTCGCCAGCGTGGCGATCGACCTCTGGTGCAGGATGATTTCGGCCGGACCCATCTGCTAGACCTCCCGCCAGACGTTGACTTGCGCCGCACCGTGCGCCCGCTGGCCGAGCTTAACACCGAACGGCCCTGCCACCTCAAGTCGTCCAACCTCGGACACGACAACCGTTCCCGGCCGGAGCCAACCTGTTGCACGCAAGGCATTGATTGCCGGCGCAAGCAGCTCCTGCCCGTAAGGCGGGTCGAGAAAGACGATGGTCTGGCCCAGTCCCGGCGGCGGCCGGCGCACGTCCGCCCGCAGCACGCGCGCGCGCTCGCTGGCTTTGCAGGCAGCCAGGTTCTGGCGGATCGCCGAACAGGCCATCGCGTCGCTGTCGATGAACACGGCTTCGGCCGCACCCCTGGACAAAGCTTCCAGGCCGAGCGCGCCCGAACCGGCGAAGCCGTCCAGGACGTGCGCGCCGTCCAGAAGTGCCCGGCCGCCCCAGGACGCGTGCGCCAGCATGTCGAAGATGGCCTGGCGGAGGCGCTGGGCGGTGGGGCGTGTGGCTTGGCCTGGGGGTGCGAGCAGGGTTCGGCCGCGCCAGGCGCCGGCAATTATGCGCACAGAAAGCAACCAGTTCTTTTTTGAAAAAAAAAGACCTGCTTGCTTACTTCGCCTGCGGCAGTTGCTCGCGCAACAGTTTC
>CAXUIR010000218.1:0-4923 GCA_964251005.1 uncultured Acetobacteraceae bacterium
GGGCGGGGCTGACCAGGGAGAAAGCAAGCGGTTCTTCTTTGAAAAAAAGAACCAAAAACCTTTTACTTCGGCTGTCGCGGACATCTTCGTCGGCGTGCGCTCCGGGGACTCCAGGTTTTCAATATTTATTCAGAATGGCTTTTCGGCGACTGGTGCGGGATCAATACTATCTTTACGCGTGACGGGCACACTGCAGGCAGTGACGGGCACACTGCAGGCAGTCTCAAAAGGCGGCATGCATGTTCAAGGAACAAAACGAGTTTCCGCTCATCGTCACGATGATCTCTGTTTTGGGCATCTTCTATCTTAACATGGGACACGTCGCGGTCAGGCGGGTGCATGGCATCGAACACGTCGTGCAGCAAAGTCACATTGACCTGGACACTGCAGAGCACGAACTGGATGTCTTGCAACCTAAAACTAAGTCTTTCTCCGGATAGGCAAATGGTTCCCAGATACGTGGTCGGCCTTATCTCCGACACACACGGTCTTCTTCGGCCTGAGGCGCTCGACCTTCTCAGCGGGTGCGACTTCATCGTGCACGCAGGCGACATCGGCAAGCCGGAGATCATCACCGAACTCGCTAGGCTCGCGCCGCTCACCGCCATTCGCGGCAACGTCGACACGGGCGCCTGGGCGCAATCGCTTTCGGAGACGGAGGTGCTCGAGTTCGGCAACCGCGCGCGCCTCTACGTGCTGCACAACATCGAAGATCTCGACTTCGACCCGGCAGCTGCCGGGTTCCAGGCCGTCATCTCCGGCCACTCCCACAAGCCTGGTGTCCGATGGCAAGACGGTGTCCTCTACGTCAATCCGGGAAGCGCAGGGCCGCGGCGCTTCTCGCTGCCCATCTCTGTCGGGCGCCTTTTCATCGATGGCGGCACCGTCTCGGCCGACCTGATGACGATTGAACCGGACTCACGCTAGTTGCTTCGCCTCACCCGACGCGTCGTCGTCGCGCTGCATGCGCCTGCGTCTTGAACCAGCGCGAACAGCGATGCTTCTTAGCAGTCCACGCTAACTTGCCAGACTTGGCCGAAGTCTTGGCCGTAGTCAGGCAAGGCAAGCGGTTCTTTTTTTAAAAAAGAACCAAAAAACTTTTGTTCCCTTGAGCGCGCGCTGCGGGACACTCCGCGACAGCCATAGCAAAAGTTTTTTGCTGCTTTTTTTCAAAAAAGCAGGCCCTGCTTTCCTCCGTCCGGCCGGACCTGCCGAAAGGCTCGACACCCAACGCCGTTACGGGAATAGTCGGCACCAGGTAGCGGAAGCGTCCGCGCAGGCTTGGCAGGAGTGACGACATCAGCGTGGTCGCGGCACGGTTCAGGGGGCCAGGCAGGTCAGGGATGCGGCGGCGCGATCGGCAGGCAGGCCAGCTCCGGCAGAACCCGGTTTGACGAGCCAGGCGCGGCACCTCGTCCGGGAGCTGCGTGCCGGCAGGCTCGGCCGCCGGGCGTTCCTGCAGCATGCTGCCCGCATCGGCCTGCTGGCCGCTGCACCGGCGCGTGCGGCCGCGCGCGGGCGGCCGGGTGCTACAATCCGCGTCGCCTCCAACGTGCCCGCCGGCGCCATCGAGCCGCTCACCGTCTCCGAGATCGGCGGGCTGGCCATGCTGTGCCAAACCGGCGAGTTCCTCGTCATGGCCGGGTCCGACCTCGTGCTGCGGCCCAGCCTGGCGGTCAGCTGGCAGCCGAACGCGGACTCTTCCGTCTGGACGTTCCGCTTGCGCCAGGGCGTGCGCTTCCACGGCGGCCAGGCGTTCGACGCCGCCTGCGTGGTGGCCACCATGGACCGGTTGTCGGACCCCAAGCAGGGGTCCAACGCGCTCTCGGTGCTGCGCGGCGTGCTCTCGCCTGGCGGCACCAAGCGCATCGACGACCTGACCGTGCGCTTCGAGCTGGACGCGCCGAACGGCAACTTCCCGTTCTACGTCTCCTCGGACAACTACAACGCCATCATCCTGCCGGCCGGCTACGCGGGCGACTTCGAGGCCGATTTCAACGGCACCGGCCCGTTCCGGCTGGAACGCTACACCGCGAAAGTAGGTGCGAACTTCGTGCGCAACGAGGCCTACTGGGGCCCGCCCGCCCTGCCGGCGCGCACCGAGTTCTCGTTCTTCGGCGACCAGCAGCCGCAGGTGCTGGCGCTGGAGGACGACCAGGTGGACGTGATCGTGCAGATCGCTGTGCAGGGCGCGCAGGGCCTGCTGCGCGACCCCGACGTGCGGATCATCGACATCCCCGCCGCCACGCACCGCCAGCTGCATTTGCGCTGCGACGACGGCCCGCTCGCCGACAAGCGCGTGCGCCAGGCGATCGCGCTCAGCCTGGACCGCCCGGGCCTGGTGCACGGGCTGTTTCAGGGACGCGCGGAGCTCGGCAACGACTCGCCGTTCGCGCCGATCTACCCGTCCACCGACCGCTCGGTGCCGCAGCGTGTTCGCGACATCCCGCGCGCCCGCGCGCTGCTGCAGGCGGCCGGATACCCGAACGGCTTCGAGACCACGCTGACCACCGAACGCAGCCAGGAGATACCGCTGCTGGCCGTGCTGGTGCAGAACGCCTGCGCGCAGATCGGCGTGCGGGTGGCACTCACCATCGAGGACATCGCCGCCTATTACGGCACCGCGCAACCCGGCCGGTCGGACTGGCTGGACAGTCCGATGGGCATCACCGATTACGGCCACCGCGGCGTGCCGAACGTGACGCTGGCCGCACCCTACCTCAGCGGCGGCGCGTGGAACGCGGCCCATTTCCGCAGCACGACGTACGACCGGCTGGTCGCCAGCTTCAACGCCGCCACCGAACTGCCCGCGCAGCGCGCGCTCGCCGGCGACATCGAGCGCCTGCTGCTGGACGAGACGCCGATGATCATTCCCTACTTCTACGACTATCTCTGTGCCACCGGCCCCACGGTGACGGGCGTGGCGGTCAGCGGCATATCGCAGATCTTCCTGCAGGACGCGGCGTTGTCCTGATGCGCGCCGCCACGCTGCACGCCATCTGCCAACGCGGTGCGCTCAGCGCGCTGACGCTGGTGCTGCTGAGCATGGTGGTGTTCGCCGGCGGCCAGGTGCTGCCCGGCGACGTCGGCCGCTCCATACTGGGCCCGCTGGCGGATTCGCGCGCGGTGGCGGTGCTGAACCACCAGTTGGGCACCGACGCGCCGCCGCTGCTGATGTACGCGCGCTGGGTCGGCCACCTGCTGCGCGGCGACATGGGGCTGTCCTACGCCTACCGCAGCCCCGTGGCACCGTTCATCCTGCACGCGCTGGGCAAGTCGCTGGCGTTGGCCGGGATGACGCTGGCGATCGTCATCCCGCTCTCCGTCGGTGCCGGCGTGTGGGCGGCGCTGCATCGCGGGCGCTGGCAGGACCGGCTGGTGAGCCTGGGCGGGCTGTCGTTGACGGTGGTGCCGGAGTTCGTCTCCGCCATCCTGCTGATCCTGGTGTTCGGCGTGTGGCTGCGGGTGCTGCCGACCTCGGCCAACACGCGCGCCGGCGCCGGCGTGTGGCAGGAAGCGCGACACCTGATCCTGCCGGCGCTACCGCTGGTGCTGGTGCTGTTCGGCTACATCTCGCGCATCGCGCGCGCCGGCATGGTGGACGCGCTGGAAGCCGACTACACGCGCACCGCCATGCTGAAAGGTCTGCCGCGCCGCACGGTGATCCGGCGCCACGTGCTGCGCAACGCGCTGCTTCCGACGATCACGGTGATCGCCGCACAAACCAGCTACCTGCTGGGCGGGCTGGTGGTGGTGGAGACGCTGTTCCGCTACCAGGGCATCGGCAGCCTGATCCTGACGGCGGCGCGCGGCAAGGATTATCCGATGCTTGAGGCGGGGATACTGACGGTGGGGGCTGCGTATATTCTGTCGGCGGTGATTGCCGACGTGCTGGTGGGGTTGCTGGATCCGCGTAGCCAGGCGGGGGCGCGGTGATAGGAAGAAAGCAAGGCCTTCTTTTTCGAGAAAAAGAAGCAAAAAGCTTTTGCGCGCGCTGTCGCGGACGGCTGAGACGACATGCTTCAACAACGCGCACCTACAGAGAGCAAAAGTTTTCTGGTTTTTTTTTTCAAAAAAGAACTGCTTGCTTGCCTTCCTCATGAGCGTTGTGCGCCGCCTGCTCGCCTCCCCCGGCTTCCTCGCCGGTTCCGCCATCGTGCTGTTCTGGGTAGTGTGCGCGGTGTTCGGCCCCTGGCTGGAGCCGCAGAGCCCTTACGCGGACGACCTGATCAACACGCTCTCGCCGCCCACCGCCGCGCACTGGTTCGGCACCGACCAGATCGGGCGCGACATCTTCTCGCGCATCATTGCCGGGGCGCGGCCGATCCTGTCGGTGGCACCGGCCGCCACGCTGCTGGCCACGCTGTGCGGCACGGCACTGGGCCTGCTCACCGGCTATGCTGGCGGCTGGGTGGATCGCGTGCTGAGCCGGCTGATTGAGGTGATCCTGGCGTTGCCGCTGATCGTGGTGGCGTTGCTGGTGCTGGTCGCACTTGGGCCGTCGTCGCTGAACGTGACGGTGGTGATCGCACTGGTGTTCACGCCGATCATCGCGCGCACGGTGCGCAGCGCGGTGATCGCGGAGTGCAAGCTGGACTACGTGCCGGCCGCGCAACTGCGCGACGAGGGTGCGCTGCACATCATGTTTCGCGAGATACTGCCCAACATCACGCCGCCGATCCTGGTGGAGGTGACGGTGCGGCTGGGCTACGCGATCTTCACCGTGGCGTCGCTGAGTTTCCTGGGGTTCGGCATCCAGCCGCCGTCGCCGGATTGGGGGCTGACGATTGCGGAGAATTACGGGCTGATCGTGGGCGGGTATGGTTGGACGGTGGGGTTCGCGGCGGTGGCGACGGCGTCGCTGGTGGTGGGGTGAATTTGCTGGCTGAGGGGTTGCAGGAGGTGTTGAGGTGAGCAAGCAAG
>CAXUIR010000219.1:0-4922 GCA_964251005.1 uncultured Acetobacteraceae bacterium
AAGGCCTTCTTTTCTGAAGAAAAGAAGCAAAAGACTTTTGCTCGGCTGTCGCGGTGTTTTCCTGCAATGCCCGTTCGGAGAAACAAAGTTCGTCCTTCTCTTCAAAGAACCGCTTGCTTGCGTGTCACTGCATTCCGGCTCGAACGTCTGACGCAGAGAGCAAGGCAGTAGCCCCGGTAAAGCCTGTTCTGCAGCATGTGTTGCTCGCATCAGTGTCCTGTCCGTTGATGCACGCATGGGAATGAACCTACTGCTCGATGTGTCACCCTGAAAGCGTGCTAGCATCAGGTGAAAGTAAATCTGCGTTCTGCGCTTGATCAATTGTCTAGTGGAGGTCAACGGCTTTGAAGTGTCGACAGATGCAGGCGAGGCAAGCAGTTCTTTTTTGAAAAAAAGAACCAAAAAACTTTTGCTCCGACGCCTGCACCACGGTTAGGCCTGGTTCTGCCAGCACGTATGTTTGCATCAGCGTCCCCTACCTTGATGCGCGCGTGGGATAGAAGTTTTTTTAGTCCTTTTCTGAAAAAGGACCGCTTCCTTTTCACGTGTCAGCCTCAAAGCGTGCTGGTTAATCCTGCACGCGCGTGCGAGCCCTCGCGGGAAGCTGAACGACACGCCTCACCACGGCACACTCAACGAGAGCAAAAGTTTTTTGGTTCTTTTTTTCAAAAAAGAACTGCTTGCTTGTTTCCTACCAAAGCGCCTCGTTCATTGACAACGCCTGCCGCCAAGCTGATGTTGGCTGCACCAAGGGGTGCCCCGACAAGGGGCTGAGACACCGTTGGCGCGTCCTCGCGGCCGCGCAGCACGGATACCCTGCCGGGACGGCCCTGCTTCGCACGGCTGCCCGGGGAACCTGATCCGGGTCATGCCGGCGTAGGGAATGGTGTGGGAAGCCGGCGTTCTCGAACGTCTCCCGTGTCATCTCCCTTGGCCGCGCAGGGAGTGTTCGATGCGCGCGGTTGTCTTCCAAATCCTGATGTGTGCAACGACGGGGATGCTGGCGTCGCATTCTGCGTGCGGACAGGTGGCGCCGGCTGTGCCATCCGTCATCGAACAGGTGATCGTGCATGCGCGCGCACGCTCGGGCACCGGGGTGACTGGCGCGGAGGCCGGCGGCGGGCTGATCGGCAAACAGGACGCGGCCGTGTCGCGCAGCACAGTCAGCACCGATTTCATCGCCAAACAGGCGCCGACGTCGAACGCGTTCGACCTGCTGCGGCTCTCGCCGGGTGCCAACGTGTCCACGTCCGACCCATACGGGTTGTCGCCCGGCGTCGACATCTCCGTGCGTGGGTTGAACGGCGATGAGGTAGCGTATTTGGTCGAAGGCGCGCCGGTGAACGACATCGGCTACTACGCCGGCTACCCGTCGCAATGGGTGGACACGCAGAACACGAAAAGCGTCAGCCTGCAGCAGGGAACATCCGACCTGGACACGCCGACGGTGAACGCCGGCGGCGGGCTGATCTCGCTCAGCCTGCGCGACCCGGCGAGCGAACCGGGCGGCCTGGTGTCGCTCTCCTATGGTTCGTACCACGAGAACCAGGCGTTCGTCCGGCTCGACAGCGGCCCGATCGCGGGCACCGGCGCGCGCGCGTTCGTCTCCTACTCCGACACCACCGGCGACAACTACCGCGGGCCGGGACGCGACCACCGCCAGCACGTGGATTTCAAGCTGACTGACGCGTGGGGCGACGGCAACCACGTCGCCATCGCCGGGTCGTACCACGACGCGATCCTGAGCTCGTACCCGATGCCGAGCCTGCAGCAATGGAACCAGTTCGGCCGGTCGTACAACTACGACGCGACGTTCTCACCGGGCGACGCTAACTATTGGAAGCTGTTCCAGCAGACGTGGCACGACGAGCAGGTGAGCGCGCCTACCCACCTGGTGCTGAGCGACACGCTGACTTTCGAGACGACGCCGTATTTCGAGCACGGCTACGGCAACTCGCCCTACGGCGGTGTAGCGTTGCCGACGACGGGGCTGTACCTTGGCACGCAGCCGATCACCCAGCCGGTCTCCATACCGGGTGCCACGAACGGCCAGGGCTTCGTGCTGGGCGACTACATCGGCAACCAGTACAGGGCTGGCGTCAACAGCGAGCTGATCGCGACGCTCGGTGCCAACCGCGTGGTCGGCGGCTGGTGGTACGACTACGCCGACGACTACGACCCGGAACCCTTCACGCCGATCAGCGCCTCCGGCGAGCCGGCCTCGATCCAGGGTTTTCCCTACACGATAAAGCTGTCGAACGGCCGCAACCTGTCCTCGCAGGAGGCGCACACGCGCGAACAGGCCAACGTGCTGTTCGTGGGTGACACGCTCTCTCTGCTCGGCGGCAAGCTGCGCGTGGATGTCGGCCTGAAATACGCGATGGTGAGCCGGAACGGCACCAACAGCCTGCCCGGTCCGCAGTACCGCGTGGGGTTGAACAGTTCCGAACCGCTGCCGCGCGCGTCCGTGCGCTACCAGGTCTCCGCGGCCAGCCAGGTGTTCTTCAGCGTGTCGACCAATTTCCGCTCGGCGACGGAGTACGTGCTCTACAACAGCTACGACGTGTTCGGCGACCAGCTGACCAAGGGGGCGCCGCAACGCGACGAGTACTCGATCTCCGAAGAGCTCGGCTACCGCTACCAGGGTTCGCAGCTGGACGCGTCGGTCACCGCGTTCAACTACAACTTCACCAACCGGCAGGTCTCCACGCTGGTCAACACGGTCATCGCCAGCAGCATCAACGCCGGTGGGCAGACGTCGCGCGGCGTGGATGCCGAACTTGGCCTCCTGCCGGTCAGGCATTGGCGGCCCTACGTGTCTGCCGAATACCTGCACGCCACGATCGACAACAACTTCGCGGTGGATGGGGACTACCTCGCCACCGCCGGCAAGATCGCCGTGCGTAGCCCGATGCTGCAGGCAGCGCTCGGGCTGGATTACGACAACGACGCGATTTTTGGCAACCTGGCGCTGAAATACGTCGGCTCGCAATACGCGACGTTCGACGACGACCAGCGCATTCCATCCCACGCGCAGGCCGACGCGACGCTCGGCGTACGATTGCCGGATTTGGGTTTCGTCAAACGGCCGGAAGCGCGGCTGAACTTCATCAACCTAGCCGACGCGAAGTTCCTCTCCGGTGTCGCCGCCGTGGAACCGAACGCACACGATGCACGAGGCATTGGCGGCACAATCATTTCCGGCGCAGCACCCACCTACTACGTTGGCCCAGGTTTTGCCGCCATCCTGACCCTGTCCTCGGCGTTCTGATGCGCACGCTGCCCTGCGCCCTCATGCTGGCGATGGCCGTCTTCCCGGCGATGGCGGCCGACCACGTGCGGGTCATCCTGGACTGGTTCGTCAACCCGAACCACGCACCCATGCTGGTGGCGCTGAAAAGCGGCGCGTACGCCGCAGAGGGATTGGACGTGGAATTGGTCTCGCCGGCGGACGCCAGCCTCGGGCCGAAGCTGGTGGCCGCCGGACAGGGTGACGTGGCGTTGGCGGCGGAGCCGCAGTTTCTCGAAGAACTGGCCGCCGGGCTGAAACTCGTGCGCATCGGCGTGCTGATCGACAAGCCGCTTTCCACGTTGGTGGCACTTAGAAGTTCCGGTATCACGAAACTCGCCGACCTACGCGGCAAACGCATCGGCTACGGTTCCGGCCAGGTGGAGCCAGTGATGGTGGCCACCATGCTGCGCCGCGCAGGGGTCTCTCCGGATGACGTGCAGATGGTGCAGGTCGGCGAACAGCTGAGCGTGGCGCTGCTGTCACGCCAGGTGCAGGCCGTCAGCGTCTACCGCAACTTCGAACCGCTGGAACTGCAGCTGCACGGCGCGCCAACGGTCGGATTCGACTACGAAAGCAACGGCGTTCCGCGCTTCGACGATTTGATTCTCGTCGCACGGCCCGGAACCACGGATGACGGCCGTCTCGCGCGCTTCCTGCGCGCCACGACGCGCGGGCTGGCCACTCTGCGTGCGCACCCCGTCGAGAGCTGGGATCTGATCAGGAAAGCCTACCCCGAACTCGACGACGCGCTGAACCACGCTGCCTGGACCGCGACGTTGCCATGCTTTGCAACTACCGCGTCCGACCTGGACCGCGCGCGCTACGACGGCTTCGAGCGCTTCATGCGCGCGCAAGGGCTGTTGACTGCGGTGCTGCCGGTGGACACGTACACGCGCACCGTCCGGTGACCTCAGGCGCAAGAAAGCAAGCCCGCTTTTTTGAAAAAAGCAGCAAAAAACCTTTGCCTCTGCTGTCGCGGACTCTCCTTCAGCGTATATTCCAGTGACAAAAGTTTTTTGGTTTTTTTCAAAAAAGAACCGCTTGCCTTGCCTTTGCAACAGGCCATCGGCGTCAGGCAAGCTTGCGGTAGGCGTCCTTCAGAACCACCTTGGCGTCCGCGTCGAACGTGATCACGTCCACGCCGTCCACCAGCGCCTGGCTGTCGCCGTTCGGCAGCCGCAGCGCCCAGTAGGTCAGGCAGCATCTGTCGAAGAAATGCATCTTCGCCTCTGCTGGCGGCGGCGCAGGTGCGTCGGATAGTGGCGGGCACATCTTCAGCAGCCCGTCGTGCAGTGCGCTGCGACCTCTGAATGTGATGCCCGAGGACGTCCTGTAGGTCGGGTCGGGGCCGAACAGCGCCATCAGCGCGGCAACGTCGCCGCGCGCCCAGGCGGCCGCGAAGTCCTGCATCGTCCGGCGCATCATGGCGGTGAACACCTGCGCGTCGCCGGCCGCCGCTAGGTTGTCCACTTGGTCGTCCCTCATCTTGCGTCGATATCCTCTCGCTGCAGGGCGTGCACTTCTCGTTTTCGTTGTAGCTCTTGGGTGATTTTGCTGCCGAACAAAAGCAAGAGTCTTCTTTTTCGAGAAAAAGAAGCAAAAAGCTTTTGCTACGGCTGTCGCGGACGGC
>CAXUIR010000220.1:0-4330 GCA_964251005.1 uncultured Acetobacteraceae bacterium
GCCGTCCGCGACAGCCGGAACAAAAGCTTTTTGCTTCTTTTTCTCGAAAAAGAAGGCCTTGCTTCCTTCAAACATTAATCGTCCCGCCGCGATCATCACCGTCATCCCCCTCCACCGGAACGTGCGCCAGCATCAACAGGTGATCAAACGCCCAGGTGACCGCCGGCACCAGCGTGTCCCCAAGCGGATTGAACGCGATCCCCTGCTCCCGCAGCAGAGCCGGCCCCGCCGTCAGAAACAGCAGCACGATCACGATCCCCACCCGCTCCAGCCGCGCCCATTGCCGCGCCAGCGCCAGCGGCAGCACGCCGACCGCGATGCGCCCGCCGTCCAGCGGCGGGATCGGCACCAGGTTGAACAGCCCCAGCACCAGGTTCAGCTCGATGAACGTCACGATGGCAGCTACCCAGTCGTGCGACAGCCCGTGCAGCCGCAGCGCGAACGCCGCCGCCGTGGCCAGCGCGAAGTTCATCATCGGGCCGGCGATCGCCACCAGCGCCATCATCTGCCGCGGGTAGCGGAACCGGCTCGGGTCCACCGGCACCGGCTTGGCCCAGCCGAACATGAACAGCACCCGCCCCACCGTCGCCAACTGGCCGATCAGCAGGATGCCGGGCAGGATGATCGTGCCCACCCGGTCCACGTGCCGCAGCGGGTTGGGCGAGAGCCGCCCGGCCCGCAACGCCGTCTGGTCGCCCATCGCCCAGGCGGCATAACCATGCGCCAGCTCGTGCAGGATGATGGCGGTGGCGGCCAGCACCACGGTGACCAGGAAGCGCTGCACCAGCACGCCGAAATCCTCCGCCGGCGAGTCGGGCGTCATGCGGGCAGCGCAGCGCGTTCGGCCGCCAGCGCGTCTGCGTCCAGCACCTGGCGCGCTGCCGCTGCCATCCGCCGCGCCGCTGCCAGCCGGTCCAGACAGGCCCGCGTCGCCTCCGGCACCGAGTCCAGCACGTCCCGCGTTTCCGCCAGCACGCCGGAGCAGTGCAGCGCCACGTCGCATCCGGCCGCGACCGCCCGCGCCGCCCGCTCGCCCGCGGTGCCGGAGAGCGCGCCCATCGCCAAATCGTCGCTGACCAGCACGCCGTCAAAGCCGATCGCGTCCGGCGCACGGATCACGCGCTCGATGATCGCCGCGGAGAGTGTGGCCGGGTGCATGTCCTGCTTCATGTAGCGGATATGGGCCGTCATCAGCCAGGGCAGCGCCCTGTTGCGCACGAACGGCACCAGGTCGGCCGGCGAGACGTCCTCCAGGCTCGGCAGTGCTTCGTGGCTGTCCGCCAACGCACGGCCGTGGCCGGGCGCGTGCTTGCCCACTGGCTGCACGCCGGCGGCCAGCAGACCGGCCGCAAACGCCGCACCCAGCACCGCCACGCGCTCCGCGTCGCCGGAAAAGGCGCGGTCGCCGATCACGTCGTGACCGTCCGGCGCGGCCACGTCCAGGCACGGCGCCGCCACCACGTCGAACCCGGCCTGCTTGCAGTCCAGCCCGATCAGCGCGCCCGTCAGCCAGGCGGCACGCTCGGTGCGGAGCGTGCGCGCGGCGGGATGCACGCGCCAGTGCGGCGGCCGCAGGCGCGCGACGCGGCCGCCTTCCTGGTCCACCATGATCACCGCGACTTCTGGAAGGCAGTTGCGCAGCTGCGCCATTAGGCGGGCGAGCTGCGCAGGGTCGGCCACGTTGCGGGCGAACAGGATGACGCCGAGCGCGTCACGCAGCAGGCTCGCTTCTGGCGGCGTCAGTTCCAGGCCGGACACGCCGATGATTGCGGGCTTCAAAGCAAGCAAGCAGTTCTTTTTTGAAAAAAAGAACCAAAAAACTTTTGTGCGGCTGTCGCGGACTTCTCCGCACGGTGCACCTTGGAGAACAAGAGCTTTTTGCTTCTCTTCAAAAAGATGGTTCTTTTTATGGGTTGCAGATCGCGTCGCCCTCGCCGGGGCCGGTACCTTTTCCGTCAGGCCCGGCCGAGCACAGATCGTAATCATGGCCCGTGCGGTTCGACGGATTGCGGTACAGCCACTCGTGGTTCCACGGGTCCCTCGGCGACTGGTCGCCCTTCAGGTAGGGGCCGTTCCAGTTCTCCACGTCGGACGGCTTGGACACCAGCGCGGCGATGCCCTGCTCCGTCGTCGGGTAGCTGCCGATGTCCAGCTTGTAGAGGTCCAGCACCGACCCCAGCCGTTCCACCTGCTGACGGGCGACCGAGTTCTTCGCCCCACCCAGCTGCCGCAACGCCGCAGGGGCGACGAAGGCCACCAGCAGGCCGAGGATGGCGATCACCACCAGCAGCTCCAGCAGGGTGAAGCCGGCCTCGCGCGGCGGGGGATCGGAGTGCGTCACGGGGTGGCTCCTGCGGCGGACAAGTGGTCCCGTTTTAATGCGTCCTGGCCGGTTTTGCTGCAAGCTTGCCACGCGTGAAGCTATATTCATCCTGCAACGCGAAAGCTGCTTCCCAACCGGTGGGCCGGCGTGCGAAGCGGCAGGCATGGCCGTGCCCTTTCTCGCCTGCATGCTGGCCGCCGCCCAGCTCGGTGCGTTCCCGCCGCGCGTGCTGCCCTCCATCCAGGCTGTGGAGGGCGGTTTCCCAGGCTCGGTGCACGCAAACACGGACGGCTCGGCGGACCTCGGCCTGATGCAGGTGAACACGCTGTGGGTGCCGGTGGTGGCGCGCTCGCTGGGCGCCAGCGAAGCCGCCGTGCGTGCCCACCTGGTCGATGACGGCTGCTTCTCCATCCGCATCGCCGGCGCCATCCTGTGGGAGTACCGCCAGGCACGGCACGGCAACCTGATGCTGGCCATCGGCGACTACCACTCGCACACGCCGCCGCTGAACCAGGCGTATCAAGCCCAGGTGGTAGCTCGGGCGCGGGCAATGTTTGAGGCGAAGTGAAGCGGTTCTTTTTCGAAAAAGAACCACAAAATTTTGTTCCGCCAGTCGCCCACTCAAGAAAGGTTGTGACTGCAGGCAAAAAGCCCCTCGCCGCTTTTGCAAAAACAGCAGACCTTGTTTTTCTCGCCGGACTTCGAAGGGTCTAATACCAGCGGCGCTCGACGCTCACTCATTGACGTCCAGCAAGCAAGGCAAGGCCTTCTTTTCTGAAGAAAAGAAGCAAAAGACTTTTTGTCCGGCTGTCGCGGTATTTTCCTACGACGCGCGGCCGGCGGAACAAAAGTTTGTTGGTTCCCTTTTATAAAAAGAACTGCTTGCTTTCGTGTCACCAGTCAGAATCTGAAACCGTTGGTATAAGACCACCGGCCCTGGACCTTGGTTTTGGGAAATCCGGCCGGGAAAGCAAGGCCTGCTTTTTTGAAAAAGCAGAAAACTTTGATTCGGCTGTCGCGGAGTTTCCGTTCGTGCATACTCTAAAAAACCAATCTAATTGGTTTTTAGAACCGCTTGCTTTGCTCGTCACCGGTCACCACTTGAAACGTTTTCTACAACAACAAAAACGCAAAGTTCTGGCCTGGCTTCAACAGGGAACAACACCTGCTTATATAGAAGTAGCAAAGAACTTTTAGTCCTGCTGTCGTGAGGTTCTGCAAAGCGCGTCCAAGAAAGCAAAAGTTTTTTGGTTCTTTTTTTCAAAAAAGAACCGCTTGGCTTGGCTATGTCAGGTCAACGCTGAGAACCGCCGATACCACCAAAAGCCGCGATATGCGAACGACACACCCTTCGTTCCCAGACGCGCCGCGACGCCTCAGCTGTCCACGACAGCGCTGACAAAAGCTCTTTACTTCTTTTCTCGAAAAGAAGTGCTTGCTTCCTTAAAGCCCGAGCCTGCTCAACCGAACCACCTCCACGTCCGCCCCCGTCTCCGCCGCGGCCGCATGCGGCGCCCGCATGATCAGCGCGTCCGCCTCGGTCAATATGCGCAACAATCCCGAATCCTGCCGCTCGAACGGCGTCGCCACCAGTCGCCCGTCCGCGTCCTTGCACAAACGCGCGCGCAGATGGTCCGTCCGGTGGTCGTTGGCGCGCAGCGGGGCGCCCAGCCGCGCGTGTTCCACCGGCAGGTCGGTCTCGGTCAGCCCGGCCAGCTGGGCCAGCGCCGGCAGCAGGAACAGCACCGCACACACGTAGGCGCTGACCGGGTTGCCGGGCAGGCCGAGCACCGGCAGGGCGCCGAGCCGCCCGAAGATCATCGGCTTGCCCGGCCGCATGGCGATGCGCCAGAAATCCAGCTCGAACCCTTGCCGGCCCAGGCCCGCCTGCATCAGGTCGTGGTCGCCGACGCTGGCGCCGCCGGTGGTGACCAGCATGTCCGCCCGCGAGGCAGCCGACGCAGCCTGCCCGATCGCATCGGCCTGGTCGCCGGCGATGGGCAGGAT
>CAXUIR010000220.1:4340-4917 GCA_964251005.1 uncultured Acetobacteraceae bacterium
GGCCGATGCGATCGGGCAGGCTGCGTCGGCTGCCTCGCGGGCCACGCGGATCAGCGCCGCCAGCATGTGCGCGTTGGAGCTGACGATGCCGCCCGCGCTGATGGGCTCGCCGGGCAGGGAGATCTCGTCGCCGGTGGCCAGGATGGCGACGCGCGGGCGGCGGTGAACGCTCAGCCAGGGATGGTTGCCGGCCGCGGCTAGGCCCACGTCGCGCGCACCCAGCCGGCGGCCAGGGTGTATTAGCGTGTCGCCCGCGGCGAAGTCCTGGCCCTGGCGGCGGATGTGCTGACCGGGGCGTGGCACCTCCCCGACGGTGACCGTCTCGGCATCGGCCTGCGCGTCCTCCTGCAGCAGAACGCTGTCGGCGCCGGCGGGGATGACGCTGCCGGTGAACAGGCGCACAGCCTCGCCCCACTTCAACGTGCCGTCGAACGGCCGGCCGGCGGCTTCGGGCAGGGCGACCGTTTCGGCGGCGACCGGGGTGAGGCGGGCGAGGATGCGGGCGCGGGCTTCGGGGACAGAAAGAAGGGAAGTCAAGGCAAGCAAGGCCTTCTTTTTCTGAAGAAAAAGAAGCAAA
>CAXUIR010000221.1:0-4907 GCA_964251005.1 uncultured Acetobacteraceae bacterium
GCTGGACGGCCCCTGCCCGCCCATCATCATCGGCATCCGCACCGCGCTGCTGGCCACGCAAGCAACCGCCACCCCGACCGAAAACGACGCCACCCACGAAAACGCGGCCTCCGCCCCGGAGGCAACGCGCCGACCAGCACACGTGTCAGCCTCCACGAACGCCACCGCACCCGCGCCGGCCACCGGAGCTGCATACGGCATCGCGCCGGGTGTCGCGCCGGAGACAGCTCACCGAGCGTCCGCAGCGGCGTCCACGCGCGAAGCCGCGCCCACGCTTGCCCCCGGCACCGCAGGCGGAACTTCGCCGCATGCCGCTCCCGGCGCCCCGCGCGAGGCTGCCACCGAGTCCGCAACACCAGATCGCATCCGGCTACGACGGCGAGCTCGACGCCGAACGCGCCCTGCGTGACGACAGCCGCCGCGTCGTCTCCTCGCTGCAGCTGGACTACGCGCAGCGTTTCGGCGTCGCCAGCCTGAAGATCCGCCACCACGCCCAGCTCGGCTACGTCGTCGAGGCGCCGTCCGCCGCGGTCGAGGCGTTGCGCGCCCACCCCGAGCTCCCCCTGCGCCAGGGCATGGCCAACGGCGCCCGCTTCACCCTGGCCGAGCTGTCCGACCTGGACCGCCGCATCACCGAGGCCGCCGGCCGCGCCGAAGCACGCGAACGCGCCGTCTTCGCCACCCTGGTAGCCGCCACGCTGGCGCAGTCCGACGCCATCGCCGCCGCCGCCGCCGCGCTCGCCACGCTGGACGCGCTGCAATCCTGCGCCCGCCTGGCCGAAGGCGGGGACTGGTGCCGCCCGGAGGTCACCGAAACCGACGCGTTCTGCATCACCGCCGGCCGCCACCCGGTGGTGCAAGGTGCCATCGCGGGGACCGCCGCCTTCGTGCCCAACGACTGCGACCTCTCGCCCGAGCGCCGCGTGCTGCTGCTGACCGGGCCGAACATGGCCGGCAAGTCCACCTACCTGCGGCAGAACGCGCTGATCGCCATCCTCGCCCAGGCCGGCCTGCCCGCACCCGCCGCATCCGCGCGCATCGGCGTGGTGGACCGCCTGTTCAGCCGGGTGGGTGCGGCCGACGAGCTGGCCCGCGGCCGCTCCACCTTCATGGTGGAGATGATCGAGACCGCCGCCATCCTGCACCAGGCCGGCCCGCGCAGCCTGGTCATCGTCGACGAGATCGGCCGCGGCACCGCTACGCTGGACGGGCTGGCGATCGCCTGGGCGGTGCTCGAGGCGCTGCACAGCCAGGTGCGCTGCCGCACCGTCTTCGCCACCCACTTCCACGAGCTGGCCCGGCTGACCGAGACCCTGCCCCGCCTGCGCCCGCACATGATGCGGGTGCGCGAGTGGCGCGGCGATGTGGTGTTCCTCCACGAGGTGGCCGAGGGGGCCGCCGGCCGCAGTTGGGGCGTGCACGTCGCCCGCCTGGCCGGCGTACCTGCAACCGTGGTGCGCCGCGCCGGGACGCTGCTGGCCGCACTCGAACGCGGCCGCGCGCCGGTGATCGCCGACCTGCCGCTGTTCGCCAACGTGGCCGAGGAAGCGCCGGCGGACCCGGTGCGCGCACGCCTGGCCGAGACTGACCCGGACAAGATGAGCGCGCGCGAGGCGTTGGCGCTGGTCTACGAGCTGAAGACGGCGCTGGAAGGCGAGGATGCGCACCAGGCGTCCGTATAGTACCAGCGGCTCAGGACGTTGAACCTTCGACGTCCGGCAAGCAAAGCAAGGCCTTCTTTTCTGAGGAAAGAAGCAAAAGACTTTTGTCTCCGCTGTCGCGGACCTATCCGGAGAGCGCGCGACAGCGGAGTCAAAAGTTTTTGGTTCTTTTTTTCAAAAAAGAACTGCTTGCCTTCTCTGTCACCGCAAGCCGCCCGAAGCTAACATGCCTCGCATGCTGACGACCCCCCTCCCAACCGAGCCAGAAGATGTCGCCGCCGTGCTCGCCCAGGCCTTGTCCGATGCGTCCTTGGCCGGCAGGCGGCCCACCCGGGAAGCCGCCCTGCTCGCCTTTCGACGCCACCTCGCCCGCATCCAGCAATCCGTTCGCGACGAGTTCGAGACCTACCGGATGGCCGGCGTCGAAGCCGCCCAGCGCCTCTCTGCACTGACCGACGGCGTGGTGCGCACGCTGTTCGTCCACGCCGCTGCCGAAGTGGCCGGCCCGTCCGGCCTGGCCGACCAGGTGGCCATCGTGGCGACCGGCGGCTACGGCCGCAGCATGCTCGCCCCGTTCAGCGACGTCGACCTGCTGTTCCTGGCACCTGACCAGCCCAGCCAGGCCACGCTGCGCACGGTGGAGTACATGCTCTACTTCATGTGGGACCTCGGCCTGAAGGTGGGCCACGCCACCCGCAGCATCGCCCAGTGCCTGGCCGACTCGCGGGCCGACCTCACCATCCGCACCTCGCTGCTCGACGCGCGGCTGCTCACCGGCGAGGCTGCCCTGTTCGACGCCTTGCTCGCCGCCTTCGCCCGCGCCGGCGCAGAGTCGGGTCCTGCCAGCTTCGTCGCCGGCAAGCAGGCCGAGCGGCACGCCCGCCACCGCCGCTTCGGCGAGAGCGCGTTTTTGGTGGAGCCCAACATCAAGGAGGGCCGCGGCGGCTTACGCGACCTGCAGACGCAGTACTGGATGGTGCGCGCTGTGGTCGGCACCTACACGCTCAACGACCTGGTCGGCGGCCGGCTGGACATGCTCGAGCCGCAGGAGTTGCGGCGACTGCGCCGTGCCTCGGACTTCCTGTGGACCGTGCGGTTCCACATGCACTTCGTCAGCGGCCGCTCGGAAGACCGGCTGACCTTCGACCTGCAGCCGGTTGTGGGCGCGCGGATGGGCTACACGCGGCACGGCGTGCAGGACGGGGTGGAGCGCTTCATGCGCCACTACTTCCTCACCGCGCGCGACGTGACCCGCCTGACCCTGGTGCTGGAACCGGTGGTGGTGCGCCAGGCCTTGGGCGAGCCGGCGCTGCAAATGGAGACCGACCGCGCGCTGCTGGAAGCCGGCTTCGTTCTGGCCGACGGCGAGATCATGCCCGGCCGGCCCGACGACTTCGCCCGCGAGCCGGTCCGCATGCTGCGCATGCTGCACTTCGCCCGCGCGCGGCGCCTGAAGCTGCACCCGCTGGCGGTGCGCGCGCTGATCCGCCACGAACGCGGCGCGGTTGCTTTGCGCGGCGACCCAGAAGCCAGCGGGATCTTCCTCGACCTGGTGTGCGGCCAGAACCCGGACGGCAAGCCGGACGGCGCGCACTGGCTGGCCATCCTCAACGAGACCGGCATCATCGGCCGCATGCTGCCGGACTGGGCCCGCGTGGTGGGCCAGATGCAGTTCGACAGCTACCACATCTTCACCGTCGACGAGCACACCATCGAGGCGGTGCGCATCCTCAACACGCTCGAGCAGGGCCATCTCGCCGACGTGGCCCCTGTGGCCAGCGGCCTGGTGGAGGATTTGCAGTCCCGCCGCGCGCTCTACATGGCGATGCTGCTGCACGACGTGGCCAAGGGCCGCGGCGGCGACCACTCGATCCTGGGTGCCGACATTGCCACCCAGGTGTGCCCGCAGTTCGGCATGTCGGCCGAGGAGACCGAAACCGTCTCCTGGCTGGTGCTGCACCACCTGCTGCTGAGCCAGACGGCGTTCAAACGCGACATCGACGACCCGAAGACCATCCTCGACGTGGCCGAGGCGGTGCAGTCGCCGGAGCGGCTGAAGCTGCTGCTGATCCTCACGGTCGCCGACATGCGCGCCGTCTCGCCGCGCGTGTGGAACGGCTGGAAGGCCACGCTGCTGCGCGAGATCTACAGCCGCGTGGCCGAGGTGCTCGCCGGCGGACTGTCCACCACGGAGCGCGACGTGCGGGTGAAACGCGCGCGCGATGCGTTGGACGAGTTGCTCGTGGCGTCAAGCTGGAACGAGACGGACCGCGCGGTCTTCCTGGGCCTGGGCTACCCCAGCTACTGGCTCTCCTTCGACACGGACACCCATTTGCGCCACGCGCGCCTGGTGCGCGACGCCGAGGCGCGCGGCGCGCCGCTGACGGTGGTGACCGAACCTAGCCCTGCGCGCGCGGTCACCGAGATCACCGTTTACGCCACCGATCATCCAGGCCTGTTCAGCAAGATCGCCGGCGCGCTGGCGATGGCCGGCGCGTCGATCGTGGACGCGCGCATCCACACTATGACCAACGGCTGCGCGCTGGACACGTTCTGGGTGCAGGACGCCGCCGGCGGGGCGTTCGACCAGCCGCACCGCATCGCCAAGCTCGCCGTGCTGGTGGAACAGGCGCTGAGCGGACATTTGCGGCTGGACAGCGAGATACCGAAACGGTCGCCGGCGCTGCTGGGACGCCGCATGCGCGCGATCCACGTGCCGCCGCGCGTGGTGGTGGACAACCGCGCGTCCAACACCTTCACGGTGCTGGAGGTCAACGGCCGCGACCGCCCGGGACTGCTGCACGACGTGACGTCGGCAATCAGCGAACAGGGGCTGCAGATCGCCTCTGCCCACGTGACCACCTACGGGGTGCGCGCGGTGGACGTGTTCTACGTGAAGGACGTGTTCGGGCTGAAGGTGGAGAACGAACGCAAACTGGCAGGACTGCGCGAGGCGCTGCTGGCAGCGCTCAGGATGGGCGCCGAACCGGACGGGCCGGCGGCGCCGGAGCCTATGCGGCCGGCCAGGCGGGTGGAGGCGGCGTAAGCAAGCAAGGCCTTCTTTTCTGAAGAAAAGAAGCAAAAGACTTTTTCTCCCGCCCCTGCGCCACGGTTAAGCCTGGTTCTGCCAGCACGTCTGCTCGCAGCATTATCCCTCTCGCTGCTGCAGGCGTCGGAGCAAAAGTTTTTTGGTCCTTTTTTCAAAAAAGGACTGCTTTCTTTCTTTGTGTCAGCGTCCTGTCATTC
>CAXUIR010000222.1:0-4906 GCA_964251005.1 uncultured Acetobacteraceae bacterium
GGCCTGCTTTTTTGAAAAAAAGCAGCAAAAAACTTTTATCACGGCTGTCGCGGACCTCTCCGCAACGCATACTCAAGAAGCAAAAGTTTTTTGGTTCTTTTTTTCAAAAAAGAACCGCTTGCCTTGCTGCCACGTGTGCCGATTGATGCGTGTCCGCTTCGCACCCAGCCCCACCGGCTTCCTGCACGTAGGCAATGCGCGCATCGCGCTGGCCAACACGCTGTTCGCCCGCCGCCATGGTGCCGCGTTCCTGCTGCGCATCGACGACACCGACTCCGAGCGCTCGCGCCCCGAATACGAAGCGGCGATCGAGCAGGACCTGCGCTGGCTGGGGATCGCGTGGTCAGAAACCTTCCATCAGACGACGCGGATGTCGGCCTACGACGCGGCCGCGGACCGCCTGCGCACGTCGGGCCGGCTGTACCCGTGCTTCGAGAGCGAGGAGGAACTGCGCTTTAAGCGCGAGCAGCGGATGAAGCGCGGCCTCGCACCGGTCTACGACCGCGCGATGCTGAAGATGACGCCGGAGCAGCGCGCGCAGGCCGAGGCGAATGGCAAGTCGCCATACTGGCGCTTCAAGCTCTCCGACACGACGGTCGAGTGGACCGACCTGGTGCTGGGCCGGCGGCAGGTCAAACTGCAATCCGTGTCGGACCCGGTGCTGGTACGCGCCGACGGCAGCTACCTCTACACCTTCACCAGCGTGGTCGACGACATCGATCACGCCGTCAGCCACGTCATTCGCGGCGAGGACCACGTCACCAACACCGGCGTGCAGCTCGACATCGCCTCCGCACTCGGCGCCAACCCCACGCGCTTCACCTTTGGCCACCTGCCGCTGCTGATCGACGCTGACGGTGGCAAACTGTCCAAGCGGCTGGAGGGCCTTTCGTTGCGCGCCCTGCGCCAGGACGGCGTGGAGCCAGAGGCGATCACCGCCTACCTCGCGCGCCTGGGCACCAGCGATTCGCCGGAGATCGCCGCACTCGACGCTCTCGCACAGGGCTTCGACCTCTCGCGCGTCTCGCGCTCGCCGGCACGCTTCGACGTGCGCCAGCTGCTGGCGCTGAACCGGCGCGTGCTGCACGCGGCCCCGTTCGAGCAGGTGCGCGCGCGACTGCCGGGTGCGGCGACGCCGGCGTTCTGGGACGCGGTGCGCGGCAACCTCGATTTGCTGAGCGAGGCGCGGCAGTGGTGGACGGTCGTCTCTGGCGAGCTGGTGCCGCCGGTGCTCGACGGACAGGGCGATTTCTTCCGCGACGCGCTGGTGCACCTGCCGCAGGAGCCGTGGGACGGCACGACCTGGCACGAGTGGACGGAGACGCTGAAGACGCTGACCGGCCGCAAGGGACGCGCGTTGTTCATGCCGCTGCGCATGGCGCTGACCGGCGAGGACCACGGGCCGGAACTGGCCAACCTGCTGCCGCTGATGGGGCGGGAGCGGGTGGAAACGCGGTTGCGGCTGAGCCTGGTTTAAGCAGGCAAGTCTCTTTTGAGAAGAGAAGCATGCAGCTTCGTCTCTGCTACAGCCGAGCGTCGTACATTTCGAATGAGGCGACCAGGTTTTGCAATGTCGAAACATTGCTGATGTTGCAACGGGTTTTTTGTGCCTGGCCGCCGAGATAGTTTGAGACGGCGCGCACTTCCTGCTATGCTGCGCCTGCGAAGAGTTTTTGAAGACACGTTTTGAATCGCTTCTGCATTCGAATTGGCACCCAAATTATCCGGGGGATCCTTTGAAGACGCTACTTGCAATCTGTGCCGTGCTGTTGCTTGCCACCACGGCGCATGCGCAGAGCTACCCTCCCAACTGCGCGCCTCAGCAACAAGGCGACGATGCCACGACGACGTTCTGCACGACGGAGTACTACCCGAACCCGGCGCGTGCGATGCTGCCGAACCCGAACGCCAGGCTAGGCCACGGCCTGCCAAATAGCAGGTTGACCAACCTGACCGACTACGTGTTTGCCAGTGCGGCCAACGGCGGCAACATCACGTCGATCCAGGATGTGTATGAAACCTTCTTCCCGCGTTCCCTGTCCGGCGACGTCGCCAACGCCGCCTACGCGGCGCCGAATTACGGGCCGGCGGACAACAATGGAAATTACTTTCAGTTCGGCGTCTTCCGCACCTACGCGGCGGGCGACCCCAACCAGACCCTCGTCCTCAACCCCGACGGCGGCCTGCATTTCCGTAGCATATGCTCCAACAACGGGCTGAACTGCACCCAGGGTAACATCTGGACGGCGATGATCCGCCCGCAATTCGTCTTCCGCCCGGGGCAGACGTTGAAGTTCGTCTTCACCAGCCCGGCCGGCTGCAAGCACTGGTTCGCGATGTGGGAGTTCTCTGGCGAGGAAATCTCAGGCTACAACACGCAGCTGAACCAGATCTACAACGCGGTCGACAATGCCGCGGGAACTGCTCACCTGAGCTACGAGTTCGACACGCCGGACAACTTCTCCACCTGCTACAACAACCCCGCAAGCGGCGCGGGACAGGGGATCGTCGACGGCTACCCCTATGAGGCTGGCGGCACGAGTCACTCTATCTTCTGGCCAGGCGGGAACAACTGGACCTACGAGAACGTGCCGGGCTTCGAGCCATGGGAATTGCTGCCCAACACGCAGGCCATCACCGCGGGCAAGCACGTCTACGTCGTCTCCTGGGACAACACCAACCCCCAGGAAAGCGTAATCTCGTCGTTCCTCGACGGCAGCCTGGTGCACCAGCACCAATTCGATTGGACGTTGAACGCCGGCAATCCGCAGGTGAACGGCCAGGAACTCGGCATGCACGTGATCGTGTCGCAGCAGACCTTTGCCAGTTTCGCCAGTGCCGGCCTGCCACTCAGGCAGAGCGAGCTTAAAGACGGCATCCTCTACGAACTGGCGCAGTTCGACGGCTTCATTTCCAAGCAGGTGGCGTTGAAATATGCCCCGCTAGGAACAAGCAACGGGTGCAATGGCAACTGTCCCTGAGGCCGCGTCGAAAGACTCGATGAAACAAGCGGTTTGCCGGTCAACCAGGCCGGAATGCGTTTGCTGGTCCTTTGTGAGACGGGGCGCAAGCAATGGTGGTCGTTCCGTCACCGCAGGCGAAGTGTTGTCTGAGCTCTAAGAATAAGGCTTCCGTCTCGCCCTCTCGTCGCCAGACGCGCCCAAGCATAGGCGTGCTGCCAGGTGACGCAACCAGCGCGCCTGCCGGTAACGCCTCGTCGTACACCGCTGCCCGCCGTAGGACCGGCTCGGCACAAGTTCGCCGAACCTGCAGTGGCTGGCGCTGGAGTTCGCTGTCGTGGCGCTAGCCGCGATAATTCATGGGTCGGGGCGCCGGATAGTCTGGCTGGGCTAGGTCTCTTATACCAGCCGGCTCTGATGCTGACTGACAGAAAGCAAGCAGTCCTTTTTTGAAAAAAAGGACCAAAAAACTTTTGACTCCGCTGTCGCGCGCTCTCCGGATAGGTTCGCGACAGCGGAGACAAAAGTTTTTTGGTCTTTTTTTTCAAAAAAGAACCGCTTACTATCCTTCCTTCCCACCAAAGATCACAGAAGGCCAAACTCTGGTCATCCACGTCATCTCCCGGCGCGACAAGCCATACCACGCTCCCGAAATCCAGCAGAACACCCTGAAACACCAAGGCTGACGCTCTGGCACAGCGGATGCTAAACCCCCAGGGCAAGCGTGCAAGCGCGCACCTTTCGAGGCGGGAAGACGGGCATGGACTGGGACCTCGTTGTAATCTTCACTTTCGTGATCGTGCTGGTCGCTGTCCGCGGGCACTTCCGGGCGCGCGGGTCAGCGGCGGTCGGGCTGGCCGATTCAGACCAGGTGGCGTTGGACCGGGCGATGGAGTCGGCACGCCGCCTGGAACAGCGGGTGGAAACGCTGGAGCGGGTGCTCGACGAGGACGCGCCCGGTTGGCGCGCCCGGGTTCGGGCATGACCGTCATGTGCAGGGTCATCCCGCTCGCCGGCCTGGCGGCCTGCCTGCTCGCCCACGCGGCCTGGGCCGACACCAGGCTGTTCCCCGCTAACCAGCTGGTGCTGACCAACACGATGTCGGAGGACGTGGTGGTCAACACGGACCCCTCACTGTCCGGCCAAGTCAGGGTGACGATGGACGGCTCGCTGTCCTGCCTGCACGCGGTCGACGTCGATCCAGGACCGGCGGTGATCGGCACGTCCGGCTGCTCGGGCGACGACGGACAGCTGCGCGTGGACGTGCCGCCGAGCATGCCGGTGGTCATCACCTCGGACAGCAGTGGCGACATCCGCGTCGGCGACCTGCGCGGCCAGCTCGTCGTCACGCTCAACGGTGGCGGCGACCTCACTGCCGGCAATGTGGGACTGCTTGCGGCCACCATCCACGGCAGCGGCGACCTGACGGTGGGCGACGTGGCCGGCTCCGCCACTTTGGCAGTTGCCGGTGGCGGCACGACCCGTCTGCGCAGCTTGCACGGTCCCCTCGCCATGCAGGAGATGGGTTCCGGCGACGTCACCGTCGGCAGCATCGAGAGCGACTCCGCCTCCATCGACGCGCATGGCTCCGGCGACATAGCGATTGGCTCGGGCCACATCGGCTCGTTGCACGCGCGGCTGGCTGGGTCGAACGACCTGTCCGTCTCGGCCGTCGTGCGCGATGCCGACGTGGAGGCGCATGGCGGCGGCGACGTGAAGCTCGCCCAGGTTACCGGCGCCTTTCGTCGGGATGCGTCGGGCGGCAGCGACATCACGGTGAGCGGTGCGACCCGGACCGGCAGCCACTCGCGCGGCGGTTCCGGCCAGCACTTCACTATCGTGAGCGGCAACGGGTCGTCGGTTGTGACCCACGTGCTGACGGGTGCGTTCCTGGTGCTGGTGGCGTTCATCTGCTGGCGGATCATCCGACGCAGCCGGCAGCGCAC
>CAXUIR010000223.1:0-471 GCA_964251005.1 uncultured Acetobacteraceae bacterium
CCAGAGCAGCGTGTCCTCCAGATTGACCTTGCCGGCCAGCTTGCCCACCAGCTCGGCGATGCTGGCCAGCACGTCGGCCACCCGGATGCCCGTCACGTTGGGCAGCGCGTCGGTCACCCGCCGCAGCAGGGCCGCGTCCTGCGCCGGCGGGTCGCGCAACGTCGCGATGTGCATCTGCGGCGCGTGCTCCAGCAGCCCGGGCGAGGCGACCAGGGTGAAGTTGATGGTCAGCGCCCGCCAGTCGATCGCGCGCAAATTGGCGATGCGGAAGTCGACGTCGCGGCCGAGCACGTTGGCGCGCAGCGTGTCGCCGACGCGCAGGTGCCAGCCATGCGCCAGCCCCTCGTCCAATGAGAGCAGCGGCGGGCCGGCGTAGTCAGCCTTCCACCAGGCGCCGTCGGTCACCCGCGAGCCGTCCGGCACGTTGGCCGCGTAGGTCAGCCCGCGGTCGCCGCGCAGCGCCCACTGGCT
>CAXUIR010000223.1:481-4900 GCA_964251005.1 uncultured Acetobacteraceae bacterium
CGTTCAGCGAGACGATGCGGGCGCGCAGGCTGGGCACCTCGTGCAGGTCGGTGGCCCCCGTCGAGGCGGCGACCAGGCTGCGGAACCGGGCGAGCTCGTCGTTCTGGATGTCGATGAAGAAGAAGCTGGGCGCGCCGGCCTGCAGCGTGCCGGAGAACTGGGCGTCGATGTTGCCCTGGATCAGCGCCACGGCCGACAGCGTGGTCAGCCCCAGGCCGAGAGCCACCAGCAGCAGCGGCGTGGCCGACCCGGGGCGGTGCATGTTGGCCAGGCCGAGCCGCAGCCAGGCGCGGCGGCGCCGCGGCCCGGACACGGACGGCAGGGCAGCCACCCGCATCATCGCCCAGGCGCCGGCGCGGAACACCGCCAGCGTCAATAGCGCGGCCGCGCAGAACCACAGCGCGAACCGCCGGTCCGACGCGGTGCCGGTGGGCAGCATCGCGTCGCGAAACAGGGCGGCACCGGGGATCTGCGCGGCGCGGCCCAGCGGCCACAGGGCAAAGGCGGCCGCCGTCAGGAACCCGTACAGCGCCGCCAGCAGCAGCGGCACCGGGTAGAGGCCCGGTTCGGCCGGCACCGGCAGCACCTGGCCGAACACCTGGATTACCACCACCGGCAGGGCCGCGCCCACCACCAGGCCGATGGCGATGCCGGCAGCGCACAGCACGCCCACCTGCAGTCCGAACACGGCAAAGATCAGCCGCGCGGAGCCGCCCAGGCAGCGCAGCGTGGCGATGGTGCGCGCCCGCCCTTCCAGCCAGGCGCGCACGCCGGTGGCCACCCCGATGCCGCCCACCAGCAGCGCACTCAGCCCCACCAGCACCAGGAACTGGTTGGTCTGCCGCACCGCCTGCTCGATCCCGGCGGTGGCCTCGGACGCGTCGCGGATGCGCCAACCGGTGTCGGGAAACGCTGTGCGCAAGGCGGCGATGGTGGCGTGCGGGTCCGACCCCTGCGGCAGCGTCACGCGCCACTCGTGCGTCACCAGCGACCCCGGCTGGACCAGCTTGGTGGCCCCAAGGTTGGCAGCCGCCATCAACACCCTCGGGCCGAGGATGGAGGCGCCGCCCGCATGGTCCGGCTCGGAGGCCAGCGCCGCCCGCAGCGTCAGCGTGGCGCTGCCGAAGCGCAGCTTGTCGCCGGCGTGCACGCCGAGGCGCTGCAGCACCAGCGGGTCCGCCGCTACGCCACCATCCAGCGCGCGCGCCAGCGGGATCGCCGGGTTCAGCACCGGCGCGCCTAGCAGCGGGTAGGTAGCGTCCACCGCCTTCAGCTCCACCAGCATGCGGTCGCCGGACGGGGCCACGGCCAACGTGCGCAGCAGCACCACTTCGGAGATCCGGCCGCCACGTCCCGTCAGCCAGGTCCGCAGGGTATCCGGCAACGGTTCGGCGCCGCTCTCGACGGCAATGTCGCCGCCCAGCAGCCGCGCCCCGTCCGCGGCCAGCCCGCGATCGACCGACGCGCGCAGACTGCCAACCGCAGCGATCGCCGCGACGCCCAGCGCCAGGCACGCCAGCACCACCCGCATGCCGCGCACCCCGCCGCGCAGGTCTCGCCACGCCAGGCGCCAGGCCAGGGTCATGCGGGCACCTGTTGAGCGTGGCCAACTTGCTTGTTGGACCAACCGATTTTCGCGGGTTCAGACCGAAGGCAAGGCAAGCAGTTCTTTTTTGAAAAAAAGAACCAAAAAACTTTTGTCTCTCTCGGGTGCGCGGTGTTGAGACGTGTTGTTTCAGCCGTCCGCGACAGCGCTCGCAAAAGCTTTTTGCTTCTTTTTCTCGAAGAAGGCGCTTGCTTCTCCTCGTCGCCGCAGCGCACCGACTGGGTCGGATAATGGCTGATCGGCGGCAACGCGGGGGTGAGCCCGGCCAAGCTCACACCGTCACCGTCTCGGTAAGGCGGCCGTCCTGCATGTGCAGTTGCCGGCCGCAGCGTGCGGCCAGCGCCGGGTCGTGGGTGATCAGCAGTAGCGTGGTGCCTAAGCGCGCCTGCATGTCGAACAGCAGGTCCATCACCGCGCGGCCGGTCGCCACGTCCAGGTTGCCGGTGGGCTCGTCGGCCAGCAACAGACGCGGCTCCGGGGCAAAGGCGCGGGCCAGCGCCACGCGCTGCTGCTCGCCGCCGGAGAGCTGGCCGGGCAGATGGGTCAGCCGATGGCCGAGCCCCACCGCGCGCAGGCTGGCCTCGGCGCGGGCCGCGGCGCGTGGTGCGTCGGCCAGCTCCAGCGGCAGGGAGACGTTCTCCAGCGCGGTCATCGTCGGGATCAGGTGGAACGACTGGAACACGATGCCCACCGTCTCGCGCCGCACCCGGGCCAGCGCGTCCTCGGACAGCGCCGTCATGTCGTGGTCGGCCACCCGCACCCTACCGCCGGTGGCGCGTTCCAGCCCGGCCAGCACCATCAGCAGGCTGGTCTTGCCCGAACCCGACGGCCCCACCAGGCCGACGGACTCGCCCTGGTCTATCTCGAGGTCGATCCCGGCCAATATGTGCACCGGACCGGCGGCGGCCGGAACCGTCAGGCGCAGGTCGCGTGTCTCGACGAGGCGGCGACCGGCAGGCAGGGAGGCAGAAGCGGCGATGTCCATGAAGCGGCGATATGGCGCGGCGGGGCGGCTGGCGAAGGGCGCGTGCGCGGTTTTCCTGCTCTGCGCGTCGGCGCCGTGCCTGGCGGCGCCGGCCGGCAAGGCGCCGGTGCGGCTGCTGGTGTTCGGCGACAGCTTGGTGGCCGGCTACGGCCTGCCGCACGAGCAGGGCTTCGAGCAGCGGTTGCAGGCCGCGCTGGCGGCGGACGGCTACCAGGTGAGCATCCTGGACGGCGGCGTGTCCGGCGACACCAGCGCCAGCGGCCGCGCGCGCATCGATTGGGCGCTGGGCGACCACCCCGCCGCCGCCATCGTCGAGCTCGGCGCCAATGACGGCCTGCGCGGCAGCGACCCCGTCCAGATGCAGGCGAACCTGACGGCGGTCCTGGACACGCTGGACGCCCACCACGTGCCCACCCTGCTGACCGGCATGGAGGCGCCGCCCAACCTGGGGCCGGCTTACGGGGCGCAGTTCAGAGGCGTGTACGCGGCGCTGAGCCATCGGCCGGGGCTGCTGTTCGACCGGTTTTTCCTCGACGGGGTGGCGGGCAACGCGTCGCTGAACCAGGCGGACGGGATACATCCGAACCCGCACGGGGTGATGCTGGTGGTGGCAAGGATCAAGCCGGTGGTGGAGAGGCTGTTTCGGGAGGCAAAGTGAAGCAGTTCTTTTCTGAAGAAAAGAACAAAAAGACTTTTGTCTCCGCTGTCGCGCGCTCACAGGACAGAACCGCGACAGCCGCGACAAAAGCTTTTTGCTTCTTTTTCTCGAAAAAGAAGGCCTTGCTTGCTCCCTGTGAGTGACCCCAGCACCCCCATCTCCCGCCTGCACGTCCCAGCCTGGCGCGCGCGTTTCGAGGCCAGCCTGGCCCACACCCGCCCGGTAAACCTCGCCTGGCTCGGCGACAGCATCGTCGCCCAGTTCCTCTGGCGCGGCCCGGAGCCCTGGTGCAATTACCGGCCGATCTGGAACGAGTTCTACGCGTCGCGCGGCGCGGCCAATTTCGGCGCGCCCGGCGACACCACGCAGAACCTTCTCTGGCGCATCGAGAACGGCCAGGTGGACGCAATACGGCCGCGTCTGGCGATCGTTCTGATCGGCGCCAACAACCTCGCCGTGCCGCGTTGGAGCGCGCCGGACACGCTGGCCGGGATAGCCTGCGTGGTCGCTGCCTTGCGCCAGCGCCTGCCGCAGGCGGCCGTGCTGCTGCTCGGCGTGCTGCCCAGCCTGCGCGGCGCGCGCGTGGCCGAGCAGACTGCCTGGCTGAACGCGGCGCTGGCAGAGCGCTACGATGCCGATGCAGACGTGACGTTTCAGGATCTGACGAGGCTTTTCCTGACCGATGACGCGGTCGACGCCACTTTGTTCGCCGACACCTACGCCACGCCGGCTCGCCCCGCGTTGCACCCCAGCGCGCCGGCGCAGCGCCGCATGGCCGAGGCGATCGAGCCGAACGTGCGCAGGCTCATGGGAGAGAAATCAGGCTGAGGTCATCGAGGCTGCCGTCAGCTCGTGCCGGCCGGTGCTCCTCGCGAGCGGCCGCGGCCGTGATGGCGGCTGCCAGCGTTGCGGGTAACATGGATGAGGCCAGCGAGCTTTCAGCTGGGCTGACGCGGACAGAGCGCGCACGCGGTGAAGACGCGAGAAGGTGGCAAGCCGGGCAAGGATAGGCCGGTGTGGTAGGCGGCGGAGCCGCGGTAGGCCGCCATGCGCCAAATCGTTCTTTTCTGAAGAGTTTTGTTCCCCGTCGCAGCTGAAGCGAGTGGTTCAGCCACCCGCGACAGCCGAGACAAAAGTTTTTTGCTTCTTTTTTTCAAAAAAGAAGGCCTT
>CAXUIR010000224.1:0-4887 GCA_964251005.1 uncultured Acetobacteraceae bacterium
GCCGCGCGATCGCCGGCAACGGGTCCGCCAGCCGTGCCGCGTCGGTGAACAGCCACAACACCGGGGTAGCGAGCCGCCTGCGCGCCTTGACCGCACGCGCCCACGCAACCAGCCTAGCATCCATGGACGCAGCGCCTCCCGCACAGGATCATCCTGTCCTGCTCCGCCCGGCGCTGGAGGCCGTGCGCGCCCGCATCAACGCCGCCGCACGCGCGGCCGGCCGTGACCCGGCCGAAATCACCCTGGTTGCCGTCTCCAAGACGCATCCCGCCTCGCTGGTCCAGCAGGCGTTGGACTGCGCCCAGACCGTGTTCGGCGAGAACCGCGTGCAGGAAGCCGCCGCCAAGTTCGCCCCATTGCGTGACGCCAACCCTGGCTTGCGCCTGCACTTAATCGGCGGGCTGCAGACCAACAAGGCGGCAGAGGCCGTGCGCATCGCCGACGTGATCGAGAGCCTCGACCGCCCAAGCCTCGCCGACGCTATCGCCGCCGCGGCGGACCGCATCGGCCGGGCACCCGAGCTGCTGGTCCAGGTCAACATCGGCGACGAGCCGCAGAAATCCGGCATCGCGCATGACCAGGCCGATGCCTTCATCCGGCAATGCCGCGCCCGCTTCGGCGCCGCCCTGCGCGGCCTGATGTGCATTCCGCCGGCCAGCGACGACCCCACGCCGTATTTCCGCACGTTGGCCGCCATGCGTGCCGAGCACGGACTGCCGGTGCTCTCGATGGGCATGTCGGGCGATTTCGAGGCCGCCATCGCCTGCGGCGCCACGCTGGTGCGCGTCGGCTCGGCGATCTTCGGGGTGCGCGGTTAACCACATCCATGTTGCACCGCCAGGCGCATCCATCGTACAGCGGCGCCCGTGCAGACCGCTTCCTAACACACGCCGCCTGCACGTGCGCGCCAGCCGGGCACGCGCGCCCGGGTGTCCCCGACAGAGTTGATCCATGTCCGCCACCGCCCAGTTGTCCCATGCCGACACCGCCAAGCTGCAGCGCGGCCTGCCGAAGATGGGCGCGCTGCTCGGCGTGCTGGGCGTGGTCTACGGCGACATCGGCACCAGCCCACTCTACGCGCTCAAGGCAACCGTCGCCCTGTTCAACCCGCTGAAGATCAGGGACGGCGAGATACTCGGCTGCCTGTCGCTGATCTTCTGGTCGCTGATCCTCATCGTCACCGTCAAATACGTCGTGCTGGTGATGCGGGCGGACAACCGCGGCGAAGGCGGCATCCTGGCACTGATGGCGCTGGCCCAGCGCGTGGTCACCACGCCGAAACTGCACCGCATCGTGGCGCTGATCGGCATCGGCGGCGCCTGCCTGATCTTCGGCGACGGCGTGATAACGCCGGCCGTCTCCGTCCTTGGCGCCATCGAGGGGCTCGAGGTCACCATCCCGCAGGCGAGCTCGCTGGTCCTGCCGCTGTCCATCGCCATCATCCTGGCACTGTTCGCCGTGCAGTCGCGCGGCACCGGCGCGGTGGGGCGCATCTTCGGGCCGGTGATGGTGGTCTGGTTCGCCACCATCGGCGTGCTGGGCGCCGTGGAGATCGCACGCGAACCGTTCGTGCTGCAGGCCATGCTGCCGCAGCACGGCATCATCTTCTGCGTCCATCACGGCTGGTTTGCCTTCGTGGCCCTCGGCGCCGTGGTGCTGGCCGTGACCGGGGCCGAAGCGCTGTACGCCGACATGGGCCACTTCGGCGCCAGCCCCATCCGCTACGCCTGGCTGTTCTTCGTGCTGCCCTGCCTGCTGCTCAACTATTTCGGCCAGGGCGCGCTGATCATCTCCAACCGCGCCGCGGCGGAGAACCCCTTCTTCCTGCTCGGCCCGCTGTGGCTGCGGCTGCCCATGCTGATCCTGGCGGCAATGGCCTCGGTGATCGCCAGCCAGGCGCTGATCTCCGGCGGCTTCTCCATCGCCCGACAGTGCATGCAGATGGGCTTCCTGCCCCGCATGGCAGTGCGCCACACCAGCACCACCGAGGAAGGCCAGATCTACCTGCCGCAGGTCAACAACGCGTTGCTCGTCGGCGTGCTGATCCTGGTGCTGGCGTTCCGCAGCTCCGACGCGCTGGCCTCGGCCTACGGCATCGCGGTGACCGGCACGTTCCTGTGCACCTGCGTGCTGGCCACCATCGTGTTTCGCCGGCAGTTCGGCTGGCCGCGCTGGGCGGCACTGGGCGTGTGGGGCGGCTTCTTCCTGATCGACTTCGTGTTCTTTTCCGCCAACTCGCTGAAGGTGATCGAGGGCGGCTGGGTGCCGCTGGTGCTCGGCGTCGCGCTGATGGCGATGATGACCACGTGGAAGGCCGGCCGTGACCTGATGCTGAGCCGCTGGAAACAGGACAGCCTGCCGTTGGCGAGCTTCCTCGCCCGCCTGCCGCAGTCGCGCACCATTCGCGTACCCGGCCTGGCGGTGTTCCTGACCGGCAACCCGGACTACGTGCCCGCCGCCCTGCTGCACAATCTCAAGCACAACAAGGTGCTGCACGAGCGGGTGCTGTTCGTCACCGTCTCGACGCTGGACGAACCCGAAGCCGGCGCCGCGCGGCGCACCGAGGTGCTCGAGCTCGCACCCGGCATCCATCGCGTGCAGCTGCGCTACGGCTTCATGGAAAGCCCCAACGTGCCGCGCGCGCTGGAGGACCTGAAGTCGCGCGGGGTGGACTACGACCCGATGCAGGTCAGCTACTTCCTCGGCCGCGAAGTGCTGGTGCGCGCGATGGCGCCGAAGATGTCGACCTGGCGGAGCTGGCTGTTCCTGCTGATGGCGCGCAATGCGGTGCCGGCGACGGAGTTCTTCAGGATACCGAGCGATCGGGTGGTGGAGTTGGGGGTTCGGGTGGCGATTTAGGCAAGGAAGCAAGCGGTTCTTTTTTGAAAAAAAGAACCAAAAAACTTTTGTTCCCTTGAGTACTCGCTGAAGGAAAACTCCGCGACAGCCGGACCAAAAGTTTTTTGCTGCTTTTTTCAAAAAAGCAGGCCTTGCTTTCTGCTCCGGACGCGGCCCGCCCGCATGGTGCGCGAGCGAGGAGACCACCCCTATGTCGCCCGAGAAAAATGATCGCGTTGGCCAACAAACTTGGCACCTGGCGCAAATCAACGTCGGTCGGCTCGTCGCACCTCGGGGCCATCCGGGCGTGGCGCCCTTCTTCGACGCGCTGGAGCGGATCAACGCGCTCGCCGACGCTTCGCCAGGTCTAATCTGGCGGCTGCAGGACGAAAGCGGCAACGCGACCGGACTGCAGACGACCGCCGATCCGCTGTTCATCGTCAGCATGTCTGTCTGGGCGGATGCCGAGCAGCTCTTCGCGTTCGTCTACCGCAGTGCGCACGCACCGGAGATGGCGCGCCGCCGCGAGTATTTCGAACGTTTCGAGGGTGCGTACCAGGCATTGTGGTGGGTGCCTGCAGGCCACCGCCCGACGATCGACGAGGGACTCGCGCGGCTATGGCGCCTCGACCGCTACGGGCCTACACCACAGGCATTCACCTTCAAGTCGCGATTTCCACACCCGGATGCGGGCGGTGCGCCGGTCGACATGCAGCCTGATCCGTGGTGTGTCGGACGGGCGTGACCCTCGCGACGTTCTGAACAGAAGCAAGAGCCTTCTTTTTCGCGAAAAAGAAGCAAAAAGCTTTTTGGCGCGCTGTCGCGGACAGCGGAAACCACACGCCTCCACCCGGCATACCCAAACGAGACGAAAGTTTCTTTTTCAAAAATCCTGCATACACCCGCTCTTACGAGCCATGGGTAAGCTCTTCTGCAAGTCGCCTCGCCGCGCACTCGGCGTAGGCGCGGTCGACGTCGACGCCGACACCCGAACACCCCAACTTCTCCGCTGCCAACAACGTAGTCCCTGTCCCCATGAACGGGTCCAGCACCACCGCGTCCGCCTTGCCATGCAGTCGAATGCACCGCTCTGGCAGAGACACCGGGAACCCCGCCGGATGGTCGAACTTCTCCGTGCGCGACTGCACAGTCTTGTAGGGCAGAAACCACACGTTGCCGGCGCACCGCCGGTCCCGCGCATGTCCCCATCGCGAGATGTTGGATTTATGCTTGAACGGTACGCCGACGGCGAGTCGGTCGATCGTTGTGCGGCCTGACTTGGTGAAGTGGAAGACGGACTCGTGGTTGTTGTTCAGAAAGCGCGCGCTGTTGATCGGCTTGAAATGCCCGAACGTGTTCTCGCCCACGCTGACCGACTTCACCCAGACGATCTGGTTCTGCAAGGTGAATACGGACCTGAACTGTGCCGCCACCTCCATCGCGACCCACGGGTCCACGTTCGTGCTGCCGACGTTGAGGAACAGCGCGCCGTCATCCCGCAGCACGCGCGCGATCTCGGCGCCGACGCAGCCCATCCAGTCCAGGTAGGCGGCTTTCGGCATCCTGTCGTCGTGAGTGCCGTAGGCAACGCCGATGTTGTAGGGCGGCGATGTGACGCAGACGTCGATGGATCCCGCGTCCAGCCGGCGTAGCTCGTCCGCGCAGTCGCCGAGGTGGAGCGTCTGCCGACCCACCGACCACGCCGTCACACCCTTTTCTGTGTCACGTCGTGCTGCCAGAGCTGCTTCGATCTGCATCGTTCCGGATGTTCCTGTGTCTGCGACAGGCAGAAGTCCACGCCACCCGCCCGCGCCGCAAGCCCCACCTTTCAAGATCAAACCGCGACAGCCGAACAAAAAGCTTTTTGCTTCTTTTTCTCGAAAAAGAAGGCCTTGCTGCCTCCTTCACCGCGCCACGAACGTAAAACGCGATGCCCCATCCGGTGCATCGCCGACTGCTCATGGGAAGAAAGGAAGGTCTTCTTTTTCGAGAAAAAGAAGCAAAAAGCTTTTGCTGCGGCTGTCGCGGACTGTTCGACTGGCGTGTACC
>CAXUIR010000225.1:0-4871 GCA_964251005.1 uncultured Acetobacteraceae bacterium
GTGTAGAAGGATCGCCCATGACGCGGTTCGTATTCATCACCGGCGGCGTGGTCTCCTCTTTGGGCAAAGGCATCGCCAGCGCGGCGCTGGCCGCACTGCTCCAGGCGCGCGGCTATCGCGTGCGGCTGCGCAAGCTCGACCCCTACCTCAACGTCGACCCAGGAACGATGAGCCCCTACCAGCACGGCGAGGTGTTCGTCACCGATGACGGGGCCGAGACCGACCTCGACCTCGGCCACTACGAGCGCTTCACCGGGGTTGCCGCCACCCGCGCCGACAACGCCACCACCGGCCGCATCTACTCCGAGGTGATCGCCCGCGAACGCCGCGGCGACTACCTCGGCGCCACCGTCCAGGTGATCCCGCACATCACCGACGCCATCAAGGAAGCCATCGTCCGCCGCACCGACGACCTGGATTTCTGTCTCATCGAGATCGGCGGCACGGTGGGCGACATCGAGAGCCTGCCGTTCCTCGAAGCGATCCGCCAGCTCGGCAACGAGATGGGTCACGAACGCACCATGTTCATCCATCTCACGCTGGTGCCTTACATCCCCAGCGCCGGCGAGCTGAAGACCAAGCCGACGCAGCACTCGGTGAAGGAGCTGCTCAACGTCGGCATCCAGCCGCACATGCTGCTGTGCCGCTGCGACCGCCCGATCCCGGAGAACGAACGCCGCAAGATCGCCAGCTTCTGCAACGTGCGCCCCAGCGCAGTGGTCCCCGCGCTGGACGCCGACACGATCTACGCAGTTCCCATCAGCTACCACGAGCAGGGCATGGACCGCGAGGTGCTGCGCCACTTCGACCTGCCCCACGAGGACGCGCCCGACATCACCCGCTGGCAGCGTATCGTCAACATCGTGCGCGCCCCGGAAGGCGAAGTGCGCATCGCCATCGTCGGGAAATACATCAACCTTCTCGACAGCTACAAGAGCCTTGCCGAGGCGCTCGCCCACGGCGGCATCGCCAACCGCGTGCGCGTGAAGCTCGACTGGGTGGACAGCCAGGTCTTCGAGCAGCCGGACACCGTCACCAAGCTGGAAGACGTGCACGGCATCCTGGTGCCGGGCGGCTTCGGCGAGCGCGGCACGGAAGGCAAGATCGCCGCCGTGCGGTTCGCCCGCGAACGCAAGATCCCGTTCTTCGGCATCTGCTTCGGCATGCAGATGGCGGTGATCGAATGCGCCCGCAACCTGGCCGGCCTGCCCGAGGCGTCCACCACCGAGTTCGGCCCCTGCGCGGACCCTGTCGTGGGCCTGCTCACCGAGTGGGCGCGCGGCAACGAGGTGGAACGCCGCGCCGAGGGCGGCAACCTCGGCGGGACCATGCGGCTGGGCGCGTATCCTGCGTCGCTGGCCGGCGACTCGTTGGTGCGCGCGATGTACGAGGGCGCGGGTGAGATTTCCGAACGCCACCGGCATCGTTACGAAGTGAACGTGCACTATCGCGAGCAGTTGGAAGCGACCGGGCTGCGGTTTTCCGGCATGTCGCCGGATGGAGTGCTGCCGGAGATCGTCGAGTATCCGGATCACCCTTGGTTCATTGGGGTGCAGTATCATCCGGAGCTGAAGAGCAAGCCGTTCAAGCCGCATCCGTTGTTTGCGGGGTTTATTGCGGCTAGCGTTACGCAGTCGCGGTTGGTTTAGAAAGCAAGCAAGCGCTTCTTTTTTTGAAAAAAAAGAAGCAAAAAACCTTTGTCTCCGGCTGTCGCGGACCGTTCGACCGGCGTGTACTCAGGGGTCTTACGTATGATCCAGATCATACTGCGGTACCGGCGGTATCCGGTCCTGCTGCGGCGGCGGCGCGGGAAGTTGCAGCGGCGCGGTGTTCGACGGAAAGCTGTTGTCCTGCAGCGTGTAGGTGGACAGCCGGCCGGAGCGGTCGAAGAACACGTTCAGCGTCCGCAGCTTGACCGTGCCGCTGTGGTTGTCCGACCAGGCGTAGCTGATCTGCGTGCTGCCATGCTGGTTGCCCAGCAGGTCCAATCCTTCGCCGCAAGGCGGGCCGAGCAGCGCCACCGCCTGCGCCAGCGTCGTCTTGCCCTGGCGCAGATTGGCGAGAAGCTGCTCGTCGACCGGCGGGCGGGCCGCCCCCGGAAGCGTGCTGCGGAAGCTGTACAGGAACAGCCTGTCGTCGAAGAAGAAGACGACGGCGATCTTGCTTGGCTGGCCGGCCATCGCCGGCGCGTAAAAGTAGAAGAACTGGGTGAGCGAGAAGCGCGTTCCGGGCGCGATCACCTTCGACTCGGGCTTGGCGAGTGCGCTGGTGGTGCTTTGCTTCAGCGGCGGCCCGAGCGCGGCCTGCACCTCGGCCGGGGTGGTTTGGTCCAGCGCGAAACCGGAAAAGGCGTTTTGCGGGAAGTCTCTGCCGGCCGGCCCCTGCAGGGCGGTGGGCTGCAGGGCCGGGTTCTGGCGTGGCGGCGTACAGGCGGTCAGTCCAGCGAGGCAGATCGCCAGGCCAACATCGCGGATGGCAGGCCGCATGATCGCCGACCCTTGGCGGTCAGGCCGCTTCCTGGATCATCGCGCGGACCTTCGGGTAGATCGACCCGGTCCACGCTCGGCCGCTGAACACGCCGTAATGCCCGGCGCCGGTCTGCAGGTGGTAGCTCTTGCGGGCGGCAGGGATGTTGCTGCACAGGTCGAGCGCCGCCATCGTCTGGCCGACGCCGCAGATGTCGTCGCGCTCGCCCTCAACCACCAGCAGCGACGTGCGGCGGATAGCGGCGGGGTCCACGTTCCGGCCGTGCCAGGTCATCTCGCCGTGTGCCAGGAGGTGTTCCTGGAACACCCGCTCCACCGTCTCGAGGTAGAATTCCGCCGGCAGGTCGGCCACCGCGAAGTACTCGTCGTAGAAACGGCGGTGGGCGGCGGCACCCTCGGCGTCCTCGGCGAACAGGCGGCGCAGTTGGGCGAGCTGGGCGTTGATGTGGCGGTCCGCGTTCATCGCCATGAACGAGGCTAGCTGGTAGAAGCCTGGGTAGACCCGGCGGCCGGCACCGGCGAAGCGGGCGGGCACGCTGGAGATGGCACGGCGCTCGTACTCGCCGATGCTCTGCTTCTTGGCCATCGTGTTGACGCGGGTGGGGCTGTTGCGCGTGTCGATCGGGCCGGCCATCAGCGTGAGGGTGCGCGGGGTTGCCGGGTTGCGCGCCTGGGCCATGACGGAGGTCGCCATCAACGCCTGCACGGCGGGCTGGCAGATCGCCAGCAGGTGCGTGTCGGGGCCTAGCACCTCGAGGAAGTGGATCAGGTGGTCCACGTACTCGTCCAGGCCGAAGCGGCCGGCAGAGACCGGCACGTCGCGCGCGTTCGCCCAGTCGGTGACGTAGACGTCGAAATCGGCCAGCATCGTCTGCACGGTGGGGCGCAGCAGGGTGGCGAAGTGGCCGGACATCGGCGCTACCACCAGCACCTTCGGCTGCGGGGTCAGCGTGTCCTTTTCGAAACGCAGCAGGGTGCCGAACGGGGTGGAGGCGACAACCCGCTCGCTGACCGCGACGTCCCGGTTGTCCATCTTCACCGAGTTGATGGCGAAGGGGCGGCGGGCGTGGGTGATGACCGACGCGGTGAACAGCTCGGCGCCCGCCGCCATCAGCCGCACGGCCGGGAGCTGCTTGAGCCGCGGCACCTGGCCGATGAAGTCCAGCCACAGCGAAGCGGCTTGCCGCGCGGGTGCCGAGAGGTCGGACTGTGCCTGGTAGAGCTGATAGAGCATGATGCCCAGATTGAACGGGAACGGCCCGTTGCGAAAGAGTGAAGATGCCGGTTGCAGCGCCCCGGCTCGTCCGAGGGTTGCCGACCGGTCTAGCACGGCCCGATGAACAGGTCGTGCACGAACAGCTGGGCAGGAGGCAGGATTTGGGCAAGATGGATGGGGACACGGCCCGGAAAAGCGGGGCAGGCACGGCGGAGGCGCCCGGCGCCGGCGCGCCTCAGGAACGTGCACCACAGGAAAGGGCGTCGCAGCCGGGCGCAGGGCAGGCGGTGCTGACCATCAGCAGCCGCAACTACTCCAGCTGGTCCCTGCGCGGCTGGCTCATCCTGCGGATCTCCGGCGTGGCCTTTCGGGTGGAGCGCGTCTCCAGCGACGACGCGGTGGCGCGCGCCGAGCTGCTCCAGCAGACCAGCTCCACACGCACCCCCTCGCTGCTGCATGACGGCGTGGCGCTGTGGGACGTGCTCGCTATGGCCGAACACCTGCACGAACTGCGCCCCGGCGCCGGCCTCTACCCGGCCGATGTGGCCGCGCGTGCGCATTGCCGGTCCGTCAGCGGCGAGATGCATGGCGGGTTCGCGGTGCTGCGGGCGGCGCTGCCGGTGAACCTGCACGCCTTCAGGCCGAACTTCCCGCTGTGGTCGGGCGTGCGGGCGGACATCGCCCGGGTGAGCGAGATCTGGCGCGGCTGCCTCGCCCTCTACGGCGGCCCCTTCCTGTTCGGCGAGCGGCAGACCGTGGCCGACGCGATGTTCGCGCCGGTGTGCACCCGCTTTACAACCTACGACGTGGACCTGGACCCGGTCAGCGAGGCCTACCGGGGGCACGTGATGGCACAGCCCGACATGCTGGCCTGGATCGCCGAGGCCCGGCGGGAGCCGGAGCTGGTAAGCGAGCTGGAGGTGGAGGGGGAGTTCTAGGTAGCCGTTCGACAAGCCGCCTGGCGGCGATCCGACGCGGTTTTGCCAGGCAGCTGCGTGCTGGCCGCGCGTCATTCCGACGTATGGCCACGTGAGGGTCGCCTCGAACGTTTGCAACGATGACGCAGGCACGCCGATCCGCTTCACGACAGACACACACGGGTACTACGGGGCGAAAGGAAGCGGTTCTTTTTTGAAAAAAAGAACCAAAAAACTTTTGTCTCCGCTGTC
>CAXUIR010000226.1:0-4847 GCA_964251005.1 uncultured Acetobacteraceae bacterium
TGCTGCAGGACATGGAGGCGGGCCGCCCGCTGGAGATCGAGGCGATCCTCGGCGCGGTGGTGGAGATGGCGGGCTGGGTGGAGGTGGCAACGCCGATCAGCGGGGCGATGCTGGCGCTGGTGCGGCAGCGGGCAGCAAGCAAGGCCTGCTTTTCTGAAAAAAAGCAGCAAAAAACTTTTGTTCCCTTGGCAAGCTGAAACGACTCGTTTCAACATCGTAGGCCGCGAGGAGCAAAAGTTTTTTGCTTCTTTTTTTTAAAAAAGAAGCGCTTGCTTTCTTCTCTCAGCTTCACTCAAATTTGAAGCATATCCTCACGATGTCGGTATGGATTGGAACGCGTGGTCTCGCAGGCGCCAAGGACTGACGTGATGGACCGCGTCGCCTCGCCGATCCTGCAGACGGGCAGCGACGCCGTGCAGGACGTGTCCGCCGCGTTGCGCGAGGCGCCCGGCCTGGGCGCGGCCATCCTGGCCTCCAGCCGCGACTGCATCGTGGTTCTCGACCTGGACGGCACCACCAGGTTCGTCAGCCCCGGCGGCATCGAGGCTATGGAGATGTCCGACGTCGCCACCGTCCTCGGCCTGTCCTGGCTCCGCGTCTGGGACGGCCACGACAATGCGGCGGCCCGCGCCGCCATCGCCACCGCGCGGGAGGGTGGCCTCGGCAGGTTTCAGGGCTTCTGCGCCACCCACGCTGGCACGCCGAAATGGTGGGACGTGCTCGTCTCTCCGCTGGCCGGCGCCGACGGGCGGCCGGAGGCGCTGGTGGCCATCGCCCGGGACGTGACCGACCAGCGGCGGGCGGAAAACCTGCTGCGCGACACCGAGGAGCGGCGGCGCCAGGCGGTCGAAGCCGCCGACATCGGCACCTGGGCGTTCGACCTGCCCACCGCGGCGGTGCACTGGGACAGCCGGGTGAAGGCGCTGGTCGGCCTGGCCGAAGAGGCAGAGCCCGACTGGGACATGTACCTGGCCACCCTGCATCCGGACGACCGCGACAGGGTGGTCGCCGTCGCCAGCACGGCGCTCGACCCGGCAGGGCCCGGCACCTACCAGACGGAGTACCGCTCGATCGGGCTTCGCGACGGGGCGGAGCGTTGGGTGTCCGTCACCGGCAGGACGCATTTCGAGGCCGGCAGGCCGGTGCGGGTGGTCGGCACGGCAATGGACGTCACCGCGCGGCGGCGGGCCGAGGAACGGGCCCACCTGCTCGGCGGCGAGCTTGCCCACCGGATCAAGAACATGCTGACCATGGTGCAGGCGATCGTGCGCCAGACGCTGCGCGGGGCGGCGACGATGGCCGACGCACAGGCTGCGCTGGATTTGCGGATCACCGCGCTGGCCCGCGCCAACGACACCTTGGTACGGCAGGACTGGACGGGGTCCGACCTGCGGGAGGCGGCCTCGGCTGCCCTGGTGCCGCACGACGACGGCACGCCTGGCCGCTTCCGGCTCGACGGCCCGTCCGTCTGGCTGCCGGCGGAGGCCGTCATGTCGCTGGCCCTGGTGCTGAACGAGCTGGCCACCAACGCGGCCAAATACGGCGCGTTGTCGGTGGCGGGAGGCCACGTGGAGCTCGACTGGGCGGTGGGCGGGGTTGCGGCCGGCGCGGCGCAGAGGGGCCTGACGCTGGTGTGGCGCGAGCGCGGCGGACCGGCGGTGGACGAACCCGCTCACCGGGGGTTCGGGTCCAAGCTGATCGAGTCGGGCCTTGCCGGCGGGCTCGGCGGTTCGGCCGCGCTGAGGTTTGTGTCCGAAGGGGTAACCTGCACGGTGCAGACGATACTTTCCTGAGGGCGGCCTGGCGTGCAGACGAAAGCTAAGGCCAGCTTTTTTGAAAAAAGCAGCAAAATTTTGGTCCTGCTGTCGCGGACCAATGCCTCGTTCACCTGAGCATCCGGCACTCCAGTCAGGCGACTCGCGCGTCATGCTGGTGACTTCCGGGCCATTCGCCGGCTTCTTAAGTGACGCCTGAAAACTTGTTTCCACGCCAGCATGAAGAAAAGAACGCTGATGCAAGCACACCTGCTGGCAGAACCAGGCTTCACCGTGGCGCAGGCGCGGGAGCAAAGGTTTTTTGCTTCTTTTTTGCAAAAAAGACGGCCTTTCTTGCCTTGCGAGCCTAACGCCTCGAAACGAACTGGCATCAGATCACGCCAAGGCTCCTGATCCTGGCTCGCGGGGATATTTCCGTCTGCGACAGCACGGGCGTCGCCGGTCGCAACCGCTCGACGATGCTGCGCACCGGCACGCGTAGGCCAGGGCTGGTCAGCAGCACCGGCTGCTCGGCGCCGTGCACGTCGAACTGCTCGCGGAAGCGGCGCATGAACTCGTTGAGCCTGCTCGGCGCCATGGCGAGCTGGCGATCGTCCGGCGGTCCGGCCAGGCTTTCGGCAAACGCCATCTCCCATTCCGGCGAGAGGCTGATCAGCGGGATGGCGCCGTTTGCGCCGGCGTGGCTGTCGCAGATCTGTCGGGCCAGGCGGGCGCGCACGACGGCGACGATGGTGCCAATGGCGCGCGCGTTGCCGGTGCAGGCCTCGTGGATGCCTTCGAGGATGGTGGGCAGGTCGCGGATGGAGATGCGTTCGGCCAGCAACGCCTGCAGCACGCGTTGCACGCCGCCCACCGAGATCACTCCGGGCACCAGATCGGAGACCAGCTTCTGCTGCTCGCGCGGCAGGTCGTCCAGCAGCTTTTGGGTTTCGGCGTAGGACAGCAGCTCGGCCATCATGTCGCGCACGAGTTCGGTCAGGTGCGTCGCCAGCACGCTGGGCGGGTCGACGACGGTGCAACCGCGGACCAGGGCTTCCTCGCGCTGCGAGGAGTCGATCCACAGGGCCGGCAGGCCGAAAGCGGGCTCGGTCGTGCGTTCGCCCTGCATGAGCGGCACCCCGCCTTTCGGATCCATCGCCAGCAGGCAGAGCGGACGCAGCTCGCCGTGACCGGCCTCGATCTCCTTGATCTTGACCAGGTAGGCATCGGCGCCGAGCTGGAGGTTGTCCTGGATGCGGACGGCGGGCAGCACGAAGCCGAACTCGGCGGCGATGGAGCGGCGCAGGGCGCGTATCTGGTCGGTGAGCTTGGGCGAGTCGCCGCCGGCCATCGGCAACAATCCGTAGCCTAGCTCGACGCGGATCATGTCGATACGCATCGCCTCTGCCACCGGCGATTCGGCCGGCGCCGGCGGCGGCGCGATCACGTCCGGCTCGGGGGCGGCCACCGGATGCTTGTAGCGTAGCCAGGCGCCGCCGCCGGCAACGCCTGCCAGGGCGAGAAACGGCAGCGCCGGCAGGCCGGGCATGGTGGCCATCAGCACGGCGGCCCCGCTGGCCAGCGCCATCGGCTTGTAGCCGCCGCCCAGTTGCGCCACCAGCGCCATGTCCGCGCGGCCGGTCACGCCGCCCTTGGTGACCACGATGCCCGACGCGATCGAGACCAGCAGCGCGGGGATCTGCGTCACCAGCCCGTCGCCGACGGTGAGCGTGGTGTAGGTGTTGGCGGCGTCGCTGAACGCCATGGCGTGGCGGATCAGGCCGATCGCCAGGCCGCCCACGATGTTGATGGACGTGATTAGCAGGCCGGCGATGGCGTCGCCGCGGACGAACTTCGCCGCACCGTCCATCGCGCCGTAGAAGCCGCTCTCCTCCTCCAGCTCGCGGCGGCGGCGGCGCGCGGTCTTCTCGTTGATCACGCCGGCGTTCATGTCGGCGTCGATCGCCATCTGCTTGCCGGGCATGGAATCCAGGCTGAAACGCGCGGCCACCTCGGCGATGCGGCCGGAGCCCTTGGTGATGACCATGAAGTTCACCACCAGCAGGATGGCGAACAGGATCAGGCCGATCACCACGTCGCCGCCCATCAGGAAGCCGCCGAAGGCGGCGACCACGTGGCCGGCGGCGGTGGGACCCTCGTTGCCGTGGCTGAGGATCAGCCGCGTGGTGGCCACGTTGAGCGACAGCCGCAGCAGCGTGGTCAGCAACAGGAGCTGCGGGAAGCTGGTAAAGTCCAGCGGACGCTCGAGCAACAGCGAGACCATCAGCACCAGCACCGAGGCAGTGATCGAAATCGCCAGGCCAAGGTCGAGCAGCATGGTGGGTAGCGGCAGGACCAGCAGCGAGAGCAGGCAGAAGACGGCCAGCGCCAGGCCCACGTCGGTGCCCGGGCTGAAACGCTTGGTCCGCGCGCCGAGGCTGGCCAGGGTGAGGGATGGCGCCATCAGACGGCCAGCTCGTCACAGGCGGCGTGCGGCGATTGCGGCGGCGGCACGGCGATGCCGGCGTCGATGTAGTCGCGCAGCTTGTTGCGCAGCGCGCGGATGGAGATGCCCAGGATGGTGGCGGCGTGGGTGCGGTTGCCCAGCGTGTGCGACAGCGTGTGCAGGATGGCGTCGCGCTCGACGTCCTCCATGCGGCGGGCGACGAAGCTGCCTTCCTGCGTGGTGGCGGCTGCGGGCGCGGGCTCGACGGGGCCGTCGAGCGCGTCCGGGCCGATCTCGTCGCCCTCGGCCAGCAGCACCGCGCGGTGCATGGTGTTCTCTAGCTCGCGCACGTTGCCGCGCCAGGGGTTGGCGGCCAGGCGGGCTTGGGCCGCGCGCGAGAGCGGGCGGCGCGGCAAGCCGTTCACCTCGGCGTAGTGGTTCGCGTAGTGGGCGGCGAGTGCGGGGATGTCGGCCGGGCGTTCGCGCAACGGCGGCAGGCGCAGGCTGACCACGTTGAGGCGGAAGTAGAGGTCCTCGCGGAAGCGGCGGGCGTCGATCTCGGCGCGGAGGTCGCGGTTGCTGGTTGCCAGGATGCGCACGTCCACCCGGACGGGGGCCGTACCGCCGAGGCGGTCGATCTCGCGCTC
>CAXUIR010000227.1:0-265 GCA_964251005.1 uncultured Acetobacteraceae bacterium
CGCGCCGGCGAGCAGCTGCTCCACCCCGTTGCGGAGCGGCGCACCCGCGTCCGGCGCGGCGCGGTAGTGCAGCACGAAGCCGTGCCGCTTGTGCTCCAGCACCGCACCCGGATGGGCGGACGCCAAGGCGGCGGCACGCGCCAGCCAGGACGGCGGCAGCGGCGGCAGGGCAGCGACGGCGATGTCGGCGGCGGGCGACGGCCGCAACGCGGTGCCGTGCTCGCCGGCGATGGCGTAGGCGGCGTCCGGTAGCAGCGCATCCACC
>CAXUIR010000227.1:321-4846 GCA_964251005.1 uncultured Acetobacteraceae bacterium
GGTAGGCGGCGCGGCTGGGAGGCGGCAGGTCCATTCCTGCCGCAAGTGCCGGGCGGCAGAATGGTTTCGAAGGAAGTAAGCAAGGACTTCTTTTCTGAAGAAAAGAAGCAAAAGAGTTTTGTCTCGGCTGTCGCGGACCTTTCCGCGGCGTGCACCCCAGGAACAGAAGTTTTTGGTCCTTTTTGATAAAGGACTGCTTGCCTTCAGTGATGCGTCAGAACAGACCCCACGCTGATCACCGCTTCGTTGCCCGAGTGCGACAGGCTGAACGTCTCGCCGGTGTAGTTGCCGGCAAAATGTAGCTGGTCCACCACCTGGCTGCCGCTGCTCAACGTCAGCACGTCGTGCGTGGCATCCCAGCTCAGCGCAGTCGCACCGGACAGCAGCATGCTGTCGCCGGCGGCAAAGCCGCTGATCACCGTGTGGTTGGAGATCGCCTGCGCCCCCAGCGTTGTGTCCGCGCCGACGAACGCGATGCTGGCAACGCCGATCGTGCCGCCGGTGACCTGAGCCGTGCTGTTCGCACCGATTTGGAGCGTGCCGACGCCGACCACTTGGCCGCACAGCGCCAGCGTGCCGCCGGAGGCCGTGATGGTGCCGCCATCGCTGATGGTGCCGCCGGACGCGGTCTGCGACAGCGAGCCGAACCCGGTCACGTTGCCGCCCTGCGCGACCCATACGTTGCCGCCCGCACCGCCCGCGGTGACCGAGCCGCCGGCCAGGTTGAGGTTGCCATCCGTGGAGACCTGCAGCAGGCCACCAACCGAAAAGCTGCTGGCGTTGCCGACCGTGATCACGCCAATGCCACCGGGCGTATCAGGCGCGCCGCCGCCGATGCGGGCGCCGCCCTGCACCGCGTAGGTGCTGCCGTTGAGCACGTCGACGCGGCCGACCGCACCCGGCTCGGCGCCGACGGCCAAGCCTAACGCCACGGTGACCGTCCCGCCATCGGTGATGGTCAGCACGCCCTGACCGTCCTGGCCGACATACATGTTCTCCGCGTCAGTCAGCGTCGCGCCGTCGATGGTGACCGTGCCGTTGCCGCCGACCTGCTGGCCGATCTTCACCGAACCCGTGTTGATCAAGCTGTGCGTGCCGCCGCTGCTCTCGGCTACTAACGTGCCGGTGGAGAGCGCGCCGACGATGAAGCCGCCGGCATCGTTCAGCACAGCGCCGGGCGTGAACACGAAGTCCGAGTGGTTGCACACCATGAAGCTGCGGCACGCGTTAGTGGATGTGGTGGTCAGCGTGCCGTTCACCGTCACCGTGCCCTGTCCCAGGCCCATGAAGATGCCGCTGGTGAACGAGCCGTCCAGCGTGGCGCTAGTGGTGATCAGGGCGAAACCGTTGGCGCCCGGCGCCTGGCCGCCCACCCAGTTGTTGGGGTCGGAAAGGTTGCCGGCCTGGCCGAGGCCGGAATAGGTTATCGCCCCGTCTAGGAAGTTTGAGCTCGCCATGGTGTGCGGTGTCCATCCGTGATGTCGATGGACACAGAATGACGCAAGGTGCTTACGGCCACGTTAAGAGACGTGCTGGTTTCTGGAACGGTCAGATTTATGTCGTGCTTTACAGTTACGCTTCGATGTGGATTTAAGAGTCGACGTGGCGAGTCATACTAAACCGGCCTGAGGATTGATCGTTCCGAAGCAAGCAAGGCCTTCTTTTTTGAAAAAAGAAGCAAAAAACTTTTGCCTCCGCTGTCGCGGACTCATCCGGCGAGCGCGCGACAGCGGAGTCAAAAAGTTTTTTGGTCCTTTTTTTCAAAAAAGGACTGCTTGCTTTGTGTGAGTCAGCATGACAGCGGGCTGGTATTAGATGGCATGGTTTGTCGAGCACAAGAGCGCGGTGACCTCTTCTGGCCATGGTTACTCGACCGTCGTGCGAAGCACGTTTGTCGTATGTCGCGCGAAGCACGCCCTCAGCGGGTCGTGCGCGTAACACGTTGTCGCATGACCAAACCGCATTACATGACCGTCCGGGCGGCACTTTAACGGAGCTTACACCAGCAGATGGTTCGGTTGACACATAGAAAGCAAGCAGTCCTTTTTTGAAAAAAGGCGCAAGGACTTAATCCCACGCTCGCATCAAGGTAGAGGGATACTGATGCAAGCACCCACACTGGCAGAACGGGCGTAACCGTGACGCAGGTGTCGGAGCAAAAGTTTTTTGCTTCTTTTTTTCAAAAAAGAAGGCCTTCCTTGCCTGACGAATGTCAGCCTTAACGTGGGCTGGTGTTAACCATCGCCCTGAACTGGACCCTTCGAAGTTCGGCAGGCAAGGCAAGGCCTTCTTTTCTGAAGAAAAGAAGCAAAAGACTTTTGCTCCGGCTGTCGCGGAGGTTTCTGCAACGCGCGCGCAACGGAGCAAAAGTTTTCTGGTTCTTCTTTCAAAATAGAACCCTTGCTCGCCTGTCACCGGGTAAAAACGAGAGACGGTGATGTCAGCCGCAGCCGGCCAGGCGAATGTCGTACACCGGATGTTCCAGCATTGCCGCCGCGGGCTCGTTGGCCAGGATCCATCCCTCGAAACCCGGCGCGCCCTCGCGGCTATCGACGACACTGAGCTGCGCGGTGGCGTCCTGCGGCAGGTCGGGCGGACGCACGTCGCAGGCCTTCAGCGTGATCGACAGCGATTCGACGCGCCGTGTCTCGCCCACGTGCAGGGTCAGCGTGTTCGTGGTGGACTCAAGCTTGTTGAGAAGCCGCAACGTGCCGGACTGACGCGGTTGCCAGGTGTCGGGCGGCGAGATCTCCGGCGGGGTGACTGGTTCGGCCAACGCGGGGAGTGTCACAAAGAGAAAAAGCAAGGCCTTCTTTTGTTGAAAAAAAAGAAGCAAAAAAACTTCTATCCGCGCTGTCGCCGACCGTCCCACAGACGGGTACCCAAGGAGCAAAAGTTTTTTGGTTCTTTCTTTCAAAAAAGAACTGCTTGCCTTCATCTCTTCGGCGTCCTCAACCCATCAACAAGCTCGGCGATCGCCCGCCGCATGAACGCCTCGTCGACACCCATCAACACCGCGTCCTCGAATGCGTCCTGCATCACGTGGGCCAGTTCGTCGAAGTTCTCCTCGAGCACCTCGACCTTCTCGCGGCAGCTCACCGGCTCGCCGTCGGCGCCTGGCCAAAGCTTGCGGGCAGACGCGTTCATTTGCCGGTCGTGCTGCCGCTCTTCGCGCCGGTGGAGCCGAAGATGTACTTGCCGATCAGCTCCTCGAGATTCACCGACCCCTGGGTGATGGTGATCCGTCCGCCCGGCGGGATCGTCTTGTCCTCGCCGCCGGTGGCCAGCGCCAGGTACTTGCCGCCCAGCAGCCCGTCGGTCGAGACGGTGGCGCTGCTGTCGGTGGTCAAATGGACGCCGTTTTGCACGCTGAGGGTGACGTCGGCGTTGAACGTCTTGGTGTCCAGCGTGATCGCCTCCACGCTGCCGACCCGCACGCCGGCGATGCGCACTTCGGCACCTGGCGAGAGCCCGTCCACGTGGTCGAAGCTCGCGTTAAGTTCGTAGCCGCCGCCCAGGTGCTGGCCGGTGTTGGCCACCGCGTAGACCAGGAACCCGCCAGCCACCAGAAGCACGACGGCGCCGGTGGCGATCTCGACCGCGCTATGACGCGCCATCAGCGGTGATCCGGCTGAACGGCGCGCGCCTCGCGGGTGGGCGCGCCGCCGTCGGCACCGTCGTCGGGCGACCAGGCCTCGTAGTCACCGGTGGCGACCGCGCGGTGGCCGCCCTTGTAGTCGTGCCCGGGCGGCCGGTAGGCGAAGGCGGTGCCGGTGGGGTTGGGCAGATGCGGCTTCTGCCAGACGCGGCGGGCGGTCTCGGCCAGCGGCGCGTCCACCGTGTAATGCAGCCAGGCGTGCCATTCCGGCGGGATGAGGGTGGCTTCCTTGGGGCCGTTGAACATCACCCAGCGGCGCTGGCGCATCAGGCCGGGGCGGTGCTTGCGCTCCTGGTAGTAGCGGTTGCCGGCAGAGTCGTGGCCGACCTGCTGCCCGCGGAAGTAGGTGAACAGCCGGGTGCCTATGTCCATGGGCGTTGTATAGGTGCGGGAGCGGGGTGCCACAAGGAAGGCAGGCAAGGCCTTCTTTTTCGAGAAAAAGAAGCAAAAAGTTTTTGTCTCCGCTGTCGCGCGCTCGCCAGATCGGTCCCGACAGGGAGCAAAAGTTTTTTGGTTTTTTTTTCAAAAAAGAACCGATCTGGCGGTGCCAGCCGGGCGTGCCGGGCTTCCGCCTGAACGCTGCCGGCTTCCACGACGCGACCAGCGGCTACGACGTGGCCGGCTTTGCTGCGGCGGCGCGCGCCGTCGCCCGGGCTAGCCGCCTGCTCTGCCCTGATGCCGCGCACATCGAGATCGGCCTGGCCGGGCTGGACGACCTGCTCGCCTGCCTGGGCGTCTCCTACGACAGCCGTGCGGCGCGCGACCTGGCAGCGTGCCTGGCGGCGCTGATGCGCGCCAGCGTGGACCAGGCGCTGGAAAGCGAGCAGCGCGACCTGCTGGCGATGCCGGCGCCATGGCCATCACCGC
>CAXUIR010000228.1:0-4841 GCA_964251005.1 uncultured Acetobacteraceae bacterium
GACCACGTCATGTACGTCTGGCTGGACGCGCTGGCCAACTACGTCACCGCGCTCGGCTACCCGGACACCAGCAACCCGCTCTGGCGGTTCTGGCCGGCCGACCTGCACCTGGTCGGCAAGGACATCCAGCGCTTCCACGCGGTTTACTGGCCGGCCTTCCTAATGGCCGCCGGCCTGCCAGTGCCGCGTCGCATCTTCGCCCATGGCTGGTGGACCATCGACGGCGAGAAGATGAGCAAGTCTCTCGGCAACGTCGTCGATCCCGTTGAACTTGTGGCAAAATACGGCCTCGACCCGGTGCGTTTCTTCCTGCTCCGCGAGGTTCCCTTCGGCAACGATGGGGACTTCTCCCGCCGCGCGCTGGTCGGCCGCCTGAACACCGACCTGGCCAACGGCATCGGCAACCTGGCCCAGCGCACGCTCTCGCTGATCGCGCGCAACTGCGACGGCCGCCTGCCCGAGCACGGTCCGCCGACCGAGGCCGACACTGCGCTGCTCGATGCCGCCCGCAGCCTGCCGAACACGTTGCGGGCACAGATCGACCGCCAGGCGCTACACGAGGCGCTGGAGGAGGTCTGGCGCGTCATCCGCGCGGCCGACGGCTACATCGACCAGCAAGCCCCCTGGTCCCTGCGCAAGACCGACGTCGTCCGCATGGGTCACGTCCTGCGCGTGCTCGCCGAGACGCTGCGGGTGCTCGGCACGGTTCTGCAGCCGTTCATGCCCGACACCATGGGCCGCTTGCTGGACCAGCTCGGCGTGGCCGAGGCCGCGCGCAGCCTCGCGTCGCTGGACGCGCCGATGCGGGACGGCGCTGCTCTGCCGCCGCCCCAAGGACTGTTTCCGCGCTGGGTCGAAGAGGCGGCCGGTCCTCGTGCGTCACCTGAGAGTTCGGTTCCAAGACGCTGATGTTGATCGATTCACATTGCCATCTCGACTACTACACGCCTGCCGAACGGCCGGATGTTCTGGCGCGTGCAAAGGCTGCCGGGGTGGGTGGCATGGTCACCATCGGGACCCGCGCCTCTCACGCCGCGGAACAGCTCGCCCTGACCGAGGCTGTGCCTGGCCTATGGTGCACGATCGGCACCCATCCACATCACGCTGCGGAGGAGAAAATGCCGCACGAACAATCTCTTGCGGACCTTGCCTCACATCCCAGCGTAGTCGGTATCGGAGAGGCCGGGCTGGACTATTTCTACGACCGTGCGCCGCATGACGTGCAGGCGGAGGTGTTCCGCCGGCAGATCCGTGCGGCGCGGATCGCCGGCGTGCCGATCTGCATTCACACCCGCGACGCCGACGAGGACACGTTCGAGATCCTCAAGTCAGAGCACGATCAGGGTGGTAGGTTCGATTTCCTGTTGCACTGCTTCAGCTCGGGGCGGGCGCTGGCGGAGCGTGCGGTGGCGCTTGGCGGCTACGTCAGCTTCTCCGGCATCCTGACCTTCCCCAAATCCGGCGACCTCAGGGCGGTCGCCGCGGACCTGCCGGCCGAGCGCCTGCTGGTGGAGACGGATGCGCCCTATCTGGCGCCGGTGCCGTTCCGCGGCAAGCGTAACGAGCCGTCTTACGTGGCGCACACTGCCGCCGTGCTGGCGCGGGTGAGGGGGCTTGAGCCGGAGGAGTTGGCGGCGCTGACGACTTGCAACTTCTTTGCGTTGTTTAAGAAAGCGGTTCTTTTTTGAAAAAAAGAACCAAAAAACTTTTGCTCCTGGGGTACTCGCTGCGGAGCGGTCGGCGACGGGCGGAACTACGTGTTTCAGAAAACGAAAGTTTTGCTTCGTGCGGGTGATCGTTCTGGGGTGCGGCGGCTCTGCCGGCGTTCCTCACATCGGCGGTGCGGACGGGCATGGCGACTGGGGTGCCTGCGACCCAACCGAGCCGCGTAACCGCCGCACCCGGTCCAGCATCGTCATCGAGGCGCCAGGCGGCCGCATCCTGGTCGACACCGGTCCCGACCTGCGGTCGCAGCTTCTTGCCTGCGGCGTTCCCCGTGTCGAGGCGGTGGTGTTCACCCACGCGCATGCAGACCACGTGACCGGGCTGGACGACGTGCGGCTGCTCAACCGGATCACCGGCCGGCCGCTGCCCGCCTTTGCCACGCGCACGACCCTCGACGAGTTGGCCAGGCGGTTCGACTACGCGTTCCGTCCCTGGACACCGCCTTACTTCTACCGCCCGGTGCTGGAGGTCAGCGTCGTCGAGCCTGGCCAGGCCCTGACGGTGTGCAGCACCTCGGTGCGGACGTTCGACCAGGATCACCATGTGATGCGCACGCTCGGCCTCCGGGTGGGGCAGTTTGCCTACTCGACGGACGTGGTTCGGCTGGATGACGCGGCGTTCGCCGTCCTTGAGGGCATCGATACGTGGCTGGTCGGCTGCTTCCAGCGGCGTCCACATATGACGCATGCCGACGTGGAGCTGGTGCTGACGTGGCGCAAGCGGCTAGGCGTGCGTCGGACCGTGCTGACGCACATGGGCAACGACATGGACTGGGCGTGGATGCGGGCGAACCTGCCGCCGGACGTCGAAGCGGCTCAGGATGGGCTGGTTTTGGAGCTGCCGGACACTGCGTGATTGCCCAGCGGCACGTCCGCGGCTGGAGTCGACTGCCGAAGCGGTGCGTCCGAGTGGCAAGGTGGCTGGCTGAGGCTGCATACGGCGAAGCCGGCCCGTGGTCAGGGCTAGCAAAGTCTTGGAACGGCTATCAGACGTGAGAGCCGTTTGGGCGGACACGGAAAGAGCGCACATTCTTCTTCGCTTGCAGGCGCTCTTAGCGCTGACGTTTTAAGCAAAGCCGCACCAAAGGCCAAGGCGCGAATTGGCATAATATTCCTTCTGCGATTTTGGGAGGCACGCCAGAGCGCTCGTCTTAACGAAGTTCCTTGTCTCCTTGGCCCTCCTCGCCTCCGTGCCGCCGGTGGCACAAGCCCGCGCATGGAGACGCCATTCTAAAGGTATGGACTATACAACTTAGCGGACACCTTGCCGCCCGCGCCGTTTCCACCAAAAGCCACCAGTTCTCTGGAACTACTCAACTATTAAGCGATGGCAGCTATCGAAACTTGGACTATACCAAGTCTTCTCGATGGGATAGGTTGATCCGCGCTCGCGAGGCTTTATGTGTTGCCTCGTGTTGTTTTTGTGAAATGAGATAATGTCCCAATCTGCACGCCGACCCTACCAGCCGCGCCGCCGCGGCTTCGACGCCGACCAGCCATCCACACCAGAAATCAATTGGGGCGCTCTGAACGGCGGCGGCAACCGCTCCAGCGGGCCGGCCGCGTTCGGCCCATCTCAACCCGCGACGGTCAAGTGGTTCAACTCGGAAAAGGGGTTCGGCTTCGTCGCCATGAGCGATGGGTCCGGCGACGCGTTCCTGCACTGCGCCGTGTTGCAGCGTGCCGGTCACGACTCGCTCGGCGAAGGTGCGTCGCTGGAAGTCCGGGTCGGTCCCGGCCAGAAGGGCCTGCAGGTTACTGAGGTGGTCAGCGTAGACCAGACGACAGCCGCCCCTGCCCGTTCGCCGCGGCCTGCCGCCGGCCCGCGTGGCGACCGTGCGGCGCCGTCCGGTCCCACCGTCGAGATGACCGGAACGGTGAAGTGGTTTAATCCGACCAAGGGTTTCGGCTTCATCGCCCCGCAGGACGGCAGCAAGGACATCTTCGTCCACATGTCCGTTCTCGGCAACCTGCGCACGCTCAACGAAGGCCAGGTCGTCCGCGTGTCCGTCCGCCAGGGTGCCAAGGGTCCTGAGGCCGGGAGCGTCTCGGAAACCTAGGTTCCGCGCCGGCACTTACGCCTAAGGCGGTCGCCTCGCCTCAAACACGTTGACCATCGGGGGTGTCAGGACTGCTGGTTTGCGGTTCCGGCACCCCCGTTTTATGTTGCCCTGCAAGCGTTCGAACATGTCGACGGGTCCCGCTCGTCAACGATGGTGCAAACATGCTGCCGAGCCGCTGTTTGAATTGGCTCGCCTGCGACGCAAGATGGTCGTCTGTCCAGATGGGCTGTTTGAGGCCCAGCCGCCGCCCGCGGTCGCTTCGGGAGCCGTGAGCAGGCTATCTGGACAGCCAACGTGCCTGCTTAGAAGAAAACCTCGAATTACGACTCAAGTGGAAGATTTCCGCTCAGAACCTGAGTCTGCGTCCTTCAGAACCTGAGTCTGCGTCCTTTTCTCTAGGATACCGCTGCCCTCCTTTCTCCTGGAGCCACCCCGTGTCCAAGACCGCCCGCGCCCCCACTCTGACCGGCGGCTGTCAATGCGGAGCCGTTCGTTACGCGCTGTACGCGCAGCCGGTCAGCGGCATCTGTCACTGCCGCATGTGCCAGAAGGCGGTCGGCGGCCCGTTCGCGGTGCTCGGCACGGTTGCCACGGCCGATTTCGCCTGGACACGCGGCCAGCCAGGGTTGTTTCAAAGCTCCAGCATGGCGACGCGGGGCTTCTGCGCCCGTTGCGGCACGCCGCTGACCTACCAGGGCGATGACCTCGCCATGCTCGAGGTGACTGTCTGCAGCCTGGACGAACCCGGGCGTGCGCCGCCGACGCATCAGAACGGCGTGGAGGCTCGCCAGTCTTGGTTGGACAGCCTTGCAGCGCTGCCAAGCCGCCCGACGCAGGCGAAGTTCGCCGCCCTGCGCAGTTTCCAACACCCCGACCAAGAGACGGCTACAGCCGAGCCGGGTCCAGGGACCTGACCAGACACGAACAAGCAAACTTATTATATCAGCCGGCCTGAGTGCTGAGTCACAGAAAGCAAGCAGTCCTTTTTTCCAAAAAAGCACCAAAAAACTTTTGACTCCGCTGTCGCGCGCTCTCCGGAAAAGTCCGCGACAGC
>CAXUIR010000229.1:0-1178 GCA_964251005.1 uncultured Acetobacteraceae bacterium
GGGGATGAGGACGTCTACCAGAGCATCGCCAACCTTACGGCCGACGCGGTGTTCCGGGTCGGCCGCCTGCAAGCCGACCGCGACCATCTCGAAGGTGCGGCTACCGCCACCAACGAGGCGCTGCAGGCAGGCCGCGACCAGGCCAGGCAGCTGGCCTCGCGTCTGCGTCGGGACGGCGAGACGGTCGCCAGCGCCGCGTCCGGGTTCATCAACACCTCCGCCCGGCTGCACGAGGAGGCCACCGCCACGCGCCAGGGATCGCTGACGGCCGAGCACGCCGTCTCCGGCCTGATCGATCGCGCCGTGGGCCTGACCGCGGCCATCTCCATCGTCACCGCGCAGGTCGGGCGCATGTCGGACGTGGCCACACGCGGGGCGGAGACGGCGTTCGGCGCGCAGCGCAGCCTGGTCAGCCTGAACGACAAGGTGGTGGTGCTTAGCCGAAGCGCGGACCAGATCGCCCGGGTGCTGGAGCTGGCCGTCGATTGCGGCCGCACAGCCAGCGCGCAGGCCGCCGGGGACGGCGCGGCCCCCCGCGCCGGCGCAGACCTGGCCGCCCACCTCCAGAACCGGGCCCCAACCCCCCACCAGGCGTTGGCGGCGATGCAGGCGATGGTCGCCGGCCTTCGGTCGGAGGCGGCGCTGGCCAGCCGGCGCGTCGCCGAGCTGTTCGAGCTGATCCGTGGACAGCACGAGATCGGCGACGTGCTCGGCCATGCGATCGAACAGCAGGGTCAGGAAGTAGCGCAGGTGCTGGCATTGGTGAGCGAGGCGCGGGCTGGCGTGTCGATGCTTCGCGACGGCGCCGACGCGGTGGCCAACCGCAGCGCCGACCACCTGGCCAACGCGGAAACGTTGCGTGGCATGGCGGATCGGCTGCCCGGGCATGCGGACACGATCGCGGACATCCTCCGCGGCATACCGGATTTCATGCCGCCGAAGAATCCCTAGAAAAGCCGATTTTGAGAAGACGGAGCAAAAGCTGTTGTCACGCTGTCGCTAAATCTCCGGAGCCGTATACCCAGGAGGCAAAAGTTTTTTGGTTCTTTTTTTCAAAAAAGAACCGCTTCCTTCGTTCTCCAATGCAACAACCCTGCTAACCTGCGGCCCACCCATGCAAGGCCCCAGACGTTGACCGACCTGACTACTGGCCCCATCGCCAGACACATCGTCAGCAT
>CAXUIR010000229.1:1188-4831 GCA_964251005.1 uncultured Acetobacteraceae bacterium
CGCCATCGCCGGCGTGGCCTCGTCCGGCGGCGTGTTCTACCTGGCGCTCGCGGCCAGCCAGCTGATCGGCGTCGGCAGCCTCTCCCTGGTGTCCCAGGCGGTCGGCCGCCGCGACCACGCCTATGCCGGGCTGGTGTTCAACCAGGTGCTCGGCATGGCGCTGATCACTGCTATGGCCACGCTGCTGATCGGCTACGCGCTGGCCGGCGCCGCCTCGCGCCTGCTTGCCGCCGACATGCCCAGCGCCGCGTTCGGGCGCGCCTACCTCTACGGCTTCCTGCCCTCGCTGGCCTGCATGTTTCCCGGCGCCGCGCTTGGCTCCTCGTTGCGTGCGACCGGCGTGGTACGCCCGACGATGCTGCTGCAGACGGCCTCCGTGGTGCTGAACGCGCTGCTGGCGCCGGTGCTGATCGCCGGCTGGGGCACCGGCCACCCGCTGGGCGCGTTCGGCGCCGGGCTGGCCAGTTCCATTGCCGCCACGAGCAGCACCATCGCCATCGCCCTACTGATGCCGCGCTTCCAGACGCTGCTGCATGCAAGCCGCGCCGAGCTGGCGCCAAGGCTCGCTGTCTGGCTCAGCCTGGCCAAAGTGGGCCTGCCGGCAGCCGGCGAGTTCCTGCTGCTGTTCCTGGTGACCTCGGTGATCTACTTGTCGATCCGCCGCTACGGACCGGTGGCCCAGGCCGGCTACGGCATCGGCGCGCGCGTGATGCAGGCGATGTTCCTGCCGACCATGGCGATCTCGTTTGCCGCAGCCCCGATCGCCGGCCAGAACTACGGCGCCAGACAGCGCGCCCGCGTGGTCGAGACGTTCCGCACGTCGCTGCTGATGGGCGCCGGCATGATGCTGGTGCTGACAGCAATCTGCCATTGGCGCCGGGAGGTGTCCGCCCGCCCGTTCAGCTGCGACCCCGCCGTACTGGCCGTCTCCGCGGTCTACCTGCGCACCATCTCTCTCAACTTCGTGGCCGTCGGCATCGTGTTCGCCTGCTCGGGCATGTTCCAGGCGATGGGTGACACACGGCCGTCCTTTGTCAGCAGCGCCAGCCGGTTGTTCACCTACGTGCTGCCGTGCCTGTTCCTGGCGCGTTACCCGGCAGCCCGGCTGGTGGATTTCTGGTATTTGTCGAACCTGTCGGCAGGCTTGCAGGCGGCGTTCAGCCTTTGGCTGCTGCGACGGGCGTTTCGCGCACGCTTGCCCGTGGCGCCTGTTGTGCTTCAGACGGTTTCCTAGAAAAGAAAGGCGTTCTTTTTCTGAAGAAAAGGAAGCAAAAAGACTTTTCTTAGCACTGCCTCGGACCTTTCCGAAGACGGGTGCTGAAGACGACACCGGTCTTGTTTTCGTCTTCCGGCAGAAGTTTGCAGACCGGCTCGCGTGTTTTCGAACAGCGGAGCGACGCTCGCGTAGTTTGTCGAAACTGGCGGTCGATCTACGCGCTCAAGAGAAAATCTGCTTGTATCGGCCGATGTTAAGTTTTGAGACCCGACCCCAGGAAGGAAGCAAGGCCTGTTTTTTTGAAAAAGCAGCAAAATTTTTGTTCCTGCTGTCGCCGAAATTTCTGCAACGTGCGCTGTTATACAAACCGTCTCATATCTTGACCGATTATATCGGTGGCCTCGATGCTGACTCAGAAAGCAAGCAGTCCTTTTTTGAAAAAAAAGACCAAAAAACTTTTGACTCCGCTGTCGCGCGCTCTCCGGAGAAGTCCGCGACAGCGGAGACAAAAGTTTTTTGCTGCTTTTTTTGCAAAAAAGCAGGCCTTGCTGTCTTGCCGCCGATCAGTGTCTCAAATCCCAGCATGGTGCAGCATCTCAAAGCTACGAGCATGAGAGGCCCGCCGGCACGGCTTCCAACTAAACGCTCAACAAAGAACAGTCCCGTAAGCCTCGCCCATCTGCGCAATGCGCGCCAGTTTCGCCTCGAACATCGACCAGTCGTCAGCCGCGGCGATCGGCGCCCAGATCTCCTCCACCTCGTCGATCAGCATCGTGCACGGCGCACCGCCGAAATACGCGTGTGAAATCGCCGACGCATCCACCGCCTCGTAGCCACCCAACAGGCTGCGGAATCGCTCGAACACCTCGCCCGCGTAGTGCGCGCCCGCCGGACCGGACCGGGCACGCCGCTCGCTCGTCGCGCCACAGAACCAATCGAAGAACACCTGCTCGAACGGCGCGCCGGATCGCTGCAGGAACGTCCAGAACGCCTCCGACAACGCCGCGTCGGCATCCGCGCCGCGCGAGGCGAGCCCCAGCCTGCGCACAACACTGGCCGCCAGCTCCCGCCGGAACGCCGGCACGTAGGTGGCCAGCGCGCCTTCCAGCCGCGCCTGCGGCGCCAGCGGCAGCAGACACTCGGCCAGCCGCACCAGGTTCCACAGCAGCGTGTCCGGCTGACGGCCATAGGCGTACAACCCGGAATGGTCGAAATAGGCGGCGGTGAACGCCGGGTCGTAGGTCGGCAGGAACCGCCAGGGCCCGTAGTCGAAGCTCTCGCCGGTGATGTTGATGTTGTCGGTGTTGAGCACGCCGTGGACGAACCCGGCCGCCATCCACGACGCCCCGAGCCGTGCGACGCGCAGGCACACCGCCTCGAGGAACGCCACCGTCCGCTCGGCCGGATCCTCGCGCCACGCCTCGCCGATGGCCACCCGCACCGAATGGTCCACCAGGCGCCGCAGCGACTCGGTATCCTGCAGGTAGGCGAGACGCTGGAACGTGCCGATCCGGATGTGCGTGTGGCTGAGCCTCACCAGCACCGCGCTGCGCGTGGGCGAGGGCTCGTCGCCGCGCACCAGCGCCTCGCCGGTCTCCACCAGGCTGAACGACTTCGAGGTGTAGACGCCCAGCGCCTCCAGCATGGCGGTCGCCAGCACCTCGCGCACGCCGCCCTTCAATGTCAGCCGCCCGTCGCCCTGGCGGGACCAGGGTGTCGTGCCGCTGCCCTTGGTGCCGAAATCGAGCAGCCTGCCATCGATGGGGTCGATCAGTTGCGCGAACAGGAAGCCGCGGCCATCGCCCAGCTCGGGGTTGTAGGCGCGGAACTGGTGGCCGTGATACCGCAGGGCCAGCGGGCGTTCGAGGCTGCCTGGCAGTGGCTGGAACCGGCCGAAATGGTCGATCCACTGGACGTCGGTCAGATCGCCCAGGCCCAGCCGCGCGGCCCAGCCCTGGTTGCGGTATCGCAGGATATGCGCCGGAAAGCGCGCCGCTTCGACCACGTCGAAGAAATCGGGGCCGAGATCGGCGTGGCGGCGGGACGGCGAGAACATGGGACCTCTGCGGCTGCTCTGGGCTTGGCTGCACTGGGGCCTGTTCGCCGCCAGTGCTCAGCCAACGCGCGCAGCGCCGGCACGTCGCCTCACATCAGAACGCGGCGTGAAGCTGCTGTCCCTCGTAATCCTCGAACACCACGCGCCAGCGGTGATCCGGCAACGCGGACGAGGTCTGGCCGCGGGGCAGCGCATACTGGACGCGAAGCTGACGCAGCCAGGCCAGGGCGGAGGCGGAGAACGCGTCCCGCCCGCGCGACGCGGCCAGGGTGCACACCGGCTGCGTGACCAGGGCCGCCAGCGTGCAATCCAGCACGACTTGGCCGGCCCGCGCCTCATGGAGGAGGCGGGCGGGCGAGCTGACCTCCGCC
>CAXUIR010000230.1:0-4796 GCA_964251005.1 uncultured Acetobacteraceae bacterium
ATCCCGGCAAGGGCCGTGGTGAGGATGCGCATGGTAGACCTCCGTTGCTGTCTCGGCAGCCACGACGTGCGTCCCGGCTTGACTGGCATTGTTCCCCCGGGGCGGCCTGATGGCAAGCCGGCGGGGCATGAACCCGACCGCTCGCCCACGGCTTAGGCGAGGTTGGTTCGCGCGGCAGAGTTGCTTGTCAGACAAAAGCGGGTCTGGTCGAGAACTTCGCCATCCCAGGTCGATTGACCTTCGCGCCGTTCGCCTCGTCGGTAGACAGCTTTTCGCATTCCGCCCTGGTTAGCGCCTTGGTTTGCAGCGGCAGGTCCTGATCGGTCGTTGGGATTGCGCTGAGCCGATCAGCCTTTATCCCGCACTCCATTCCAAACCGCCTGTTTTGAGAATTCCAAACCGCCTGTTTTGAGATTCGTATTTCGCGACCGGTTGGCAAAAGCCGTGGCCGTAACCGGGTGCATATCTGCCCACTCGCCGGTTGCCCCGTTGTAGGTTGCTGGTCGGGAAGGTGCCGTCCGGCATACAGGGTGACACATGGCCACGGCGCGGAGGCGTTCGAAGCGCACCTCAATCATGCAGGCATGTCGATCGCCGTTCTCTCCGCAACCGTGTAGACGTCGATTGAACGGCCGACGATGCCCAGCGCTGCGGCATCCTTCAGCACCGCCTGAAACTCGGCACTGGCGCCATGCGCATCCAGGGCTTCCTGGTCACGCCAGCCCTCGACCAGACGGAAAGTGGCCGGGTCACCGATGTCCTGAGCGACGTCAAGGAAGGCGCAGCCATCGCGCGCTTTTGCCGCAGTCATCATGCGCAAAGTAAGTGACCGGAACGCGTCCAAATCGTCGGGCTGGAGACGGTACGTCGCGTATACCAGCAGGGCAGGCGTTCCTGTCATCTCGGGCTCCGTGGCGGTGATACGAAGCTGACGTGTCGCCTCACTTCGTCGTCCTGAAACTCACCCCGTAAGGAATGTTGCTACCCCCCGCGCCAACTGCGATGACGAACACGAGGTACTTCGAGTTCGGCGACAGGCCAGTTACCTGGACAGCATTGTTCTGTGTCACCGCCTCGGCAACGAAGTAGGCGGGGCTCAAAAGCTCCTGCAAGGTGACCGTCACGAGGTAGCCCGTAGCGCCAGCGGCCGGCTTCCACGTCACGTCGACGCTGGTGGAGCCCGGCACCGGCCGTATCCGGCTCGCCTGGCCCGGCTGGCGTCCGATGCCGTTGCCAAGCTGGAACACGCTGGTCAGCATGTCGTAGTCGTGGATGGACCCCCAACCTGTAACGTTGTCGTAAGAGAACGCGGCGGTGTAGCCGCTCGGGAGGCCGCCGCCGGGCAGGCCGTTCGTTCCCGAGAGGATGTCGATGAGGGTACCCGGCCTGTTCAGGGCGATGGCGTACGCCAGCGGGTTGAACGACCCGACCGCGGGCAGGCCGGTGGCCTTGCGCGCCGCGTTGAGCACGCTGTAGGCGCCCGCCCAGAGAGGCGACGAAAGGCTTGTGCCGCCAATTTCAAGCCAGCCGCCGTTGATGCCGGAGTAGACCGAAGCGCCGGTGACGGGCGCCGCGTCCGCCGCAAGGTCCGGCACGTTGCGCATCGTGGCCGAACCGCCGTTGGGCAGGGCGACCGACTGGAACACGCCCGGATTGTACTCGGCGACCTGGTAGGCCGGGATCTGCCAGTAGCTGCTGGCGCCACCGCCCGAAGCGCCGTCCTGCTCTTCGAGCAGTCCCCACGCCGTCTCGAGGCCGTATTGTGCGTTGTTGAATGTGAACAGCGTCGTCCCGCCTACCCCGGTGGCGTATGGCTGGGAGGCCGGGTCCTCCACGTTCAACGTGCCCTGCACAACCTCGCCATACGCGCCCTCGTCGCCGGAACTGGCGAACACTGCCTGGCCCTGCGCTGCGAGCTCCACCAGCACGTTGTACTCGGCCTGCAGGGCCGGGATGCCGGCGTTGGCCTCGTCGATGCCGTAGGAGATGCTGATGGTTTGCGCGGTGTCGTCCTCGGCCATCATGGTCAGGCTGTCGAGCAGTGCGACGGAGAACGGGTCGGCGCCGTCCTCGTAGACGGTGATCTGGCCGAACTTGGGGTTGATGCCGATGAGCGTCTGCAGGTCGAGGGCGGCTTCGAGCTCGACGCCGTTGTCGTTCACGCTGCCGTCGTAGCCGTCGACGTTCTCGACCCTGACAGGCACCTTCGGCAGTTTGTACTGTTTTTCGAACCTGTCGATGTCGGACATGTAAAAGCCGCCCTGCTCGAACACCGCCGCAGTCTCAGGCTTGGCGCCCTGCAGCACCGGTATGTTGTAGGCAGCGCGGAAATCGGCGGGCGCGTAGGCGGCATCGACGCCGGAACCGGCTGCGCCTTGCGGGCGCGGTCCGGCGGAGCGGCGATACAGCGGGGCGAAGCGCCTGGTGCTGGACAGGCCGATGACGCCGGAAACCATCGGTGCGATGGCATCCGGCACCTTCGGTGTCACGACCGGGGAGAAACCGGTCTGGCCGGACGGCGTGCCGAACGTGCCGATTTGGGTGGCAAACAACTTCTCGATCGTGGCGGCCGGGCCCGCGACGCTCACCGTGGTGCGGCTGTGCGTGGGCGGCTCCAAAGCCAAGCCGTTGGCCAGCGCCCATGCGCGCACCGCCATGTAGTCGCCGGCGCGGGCGCCGAAACGCGCGCCGAACTGCGCCGGGGTGATGAAACTGCCGTAGCGCGGGTTGCGCGGGTCCGACCCCGCGCGGGCCAGGGCATCGGCGCCAGCCGCGTCGCAGCCGGATCCATGATCCCGGTCTGAGTACCGAAAGCCGACTTCGGCGCCAGCGAGAACACGGTTTGCGCCTGCGCTGCCGACATGCTCAGCGCCAAACCGGCGACGATGCTGATACAGGCAGGTCTTGCGCGCATGTCGTTACTCCGAGGCGGCCGGGGCGATCATGGGAGACATTTCACATTACCGGCTTCTTGGCCAGACGCCGGCAGTATCGATGCGCAGACCCGGGATGACAGTCAGAAAGCGCGTCATGTGCAGCGCTGACACGCGACACGACGTAACCAGCGTTTGCACGATCACAGATCTCCACCGGTGACCCGCAAGCAAGCGGTTCTCTATTGAAAAAAGAACCAAAAACTTTTGTCTCCTTGGGTGCGCGCTGCAGGACAACACCGCGACAGCCGGAGCAAAAGTCTTTTGCTTCTTTTCTTCAGAAAAGAAGCCTTGCCTTCCTTGCTGGACTTCCTGGACAAGCGTCCAGGGCCCTTGTTTAGCAGGCGTGGCACGCAGCACCCGTCGCTCAACGGCAAGCACGCCCGCGCCAGCGTATTCGAGGCATTTCGTCCTATTTCGAGCAGAGTCGCCTGCTCACTTGGCGCCAACCCGCTCCCAGACCGCCTGCGCCACCGCGCGCAACGCCACCGCCCCCGCGCTCTCCGGCGCGCTCAGCACGATTGGTAGCCCGGAGTCTCCCGCCTGCCGCACGTCCAGCAAAAGCGGCACCTCGCCCAGGAACGGCACGCCCAGCCGCAGCGCCTCCGTCCGCGCGCCGCCATGTCCGAACACGTGGCTGTCGTGTCCGCAGTTCGGGCAATGGAAGAAGCTCATGTTCTCCACCACGCCGAGGATGCGCACGCCCACCTTCTCGAACATCGAGACGCCGCGCCGCGCGTCGATCAGTGCGATGTCCTGCGGTGTCGAGACGATCACCGCGCCGGCCACCACCACGCGCTGTGCGAGGGTCAGCTGTGCGTCGCCGGTGCCGGGCGGCAGGTCGATCACCATCACGTCCAGCTCGCCCCAATCGGTCTGGCCCAGCATCTGCTGCAGCGCGCCCATCACCATCGGGCCGCGCCAGATCATCGCCTGGTCTTCCGGCACCAGGTAGGCCATGGACATCGTCTTCAGCCCGAACGCGGCCACCGGCTGGAACGTCTTGCCCGACATCTCCGGCTTGCGATTGATGCCGAGCATGCGCCCCATGCTGGGCCCGTGGATGTCGGCGTCGATCAGCCCGGTGCGCAGCCCCATCTGGCCGAAGCACGCGGCCAGGTTCACCGCCACCGTGCTCTTGCCCACGCCGCCCTTGCCGGAGGCCACCGCGATCACGTGGCGCACGGACTGCAGAAACTTGGCCCCTGCAGGGTCCTCGCCGTGACCGCGCATCATGCCGGGCGGCGGCTGGGTGAGCGACGGCGCGGCCGGCCTGGCGGTAGCGGCGGGCGGCCTCTGCGCGGGCGCTGGGGCTAGTTGCCCGGCGCTTGCCGGCGGCCGATGCGAGGTCAGCACCACGGACGCGTTCAGCACGCCCGGCTGGCGCCGCAGCAACGCGGAGGCCTCGGCCGCCACGCGCTCCATCCGCCCAACCTGGCTGCGCTCGGCGCGCAGCGCCAGCTGCACCAGGCCGTCGCGGACGGTGATGCCGTCGACTAGGCCGGCCGTTACGATGTCCGGCCCGTCCGGACCGGCCACGCCGCGCAGCACCGCCACCAGCTCGGCCTCCACGCTTGCCACCTGATCCGTCATGGCTTTGCAAACCTCCGCGTGCGGTCCATATCGGCTGCACGGCCGGGATATGGCGAAGCGGGGTGCGCCTGCCAATGCGCCCGCCCCCGCGTCCCTTCAGGCCTTCCAGGAGCTGCCGTCCTTCATGCCATCCGATCAGAACCCCTGGAACATCGGCGGCAACGGCGCGCGCCGTCCGCCCAACCCGCCCATCAAGGGTCCCTGGGGCAGCGGCGGCGGTGGCGGCCACCGCGGCGGCCAGCTCCCGCCCCAGCTGCACACCCTGCTCAC
>CAXUIR010000231.1:0-2540 GCA_964251005.1 uncultured Acetobacteraceae bacterium
GGTGCGGCCGGCGCGGCTGCGCCGGAAGCCGCGCCGGCAGAGGCGGCCCCGCTGGCCGGTGCGCCGGCCGCACCCGTGGCACAGGCCGGCCCCGCCAGGCTGGAGACGCGCGAGGACGCGCTGCGCGAACTCGCCCGCATCGCCGCATTTTTTCGCGAGCACGAACCGAACTCTCCCACCGCCTATACGCTCCTGACATTGATACGACGTGCGCGCCTTCCGTTGGCGGAACTGCTGGCAGAGCTGATCCCCGACGAGACGGTACGGAGGTCCTACCTGAACCTTTCGGGCATCGGGCAGGACGTACCGGAGAAATAAGGTGCACGGAGGCGGTCGGGGGGCCATGAATGCGGGCGGATCAGCGGAGACGGAAGCTGCGGTCTTGACCGAAACGAGATGACCGGGACCTGCGGCGCCGAGCCGCAGGCACAGACATTCGGAGAGGGGTTTTCCTATGGCAAGCATCAACGACAAGCTCGAGCGCGTCCGCCGCCCGCGGGTCCACATCAAATACGAGGTGGAGACGGAGGGCGCGCAGGTGGAGAAGGAACTTCCCTTCGTACTCGGCGTGCTGGGCGACTTCTCCGGCCAGCCGACCGAGCCGCTCAAGCCGCTCAAGGACCGCAAGTTCGTCCAGATCGACCGTGACAATTTCGACGACGTGATGGCGCGGATGACGCCGGGGCTGAAGTTCCGCGCCGAGAACACGCTGAAGGACGATGGCAGCGAGATGCCGGTGGACCTGCGCTTCCGCAGCATGGACGATTTCGAGCCCGGCCGGGTCGCCGACCAGATACCGGCGCTGCGCAACCTGCTGGAGAAGCGCAACCAGCTGCGCGACCTGCTCGCCAAGGCAGACCGCTCGGAAGAGCTTGAATCGTTGCTCGATCGCATCCTACAAAGCGATGACGACATCAAGCGGCTGGCAGGCGAGTTCGCCGGCCGTGGCCAGCCCGCCGCAGGAGAGACGCCATGAGCGGCGCACGCGAGACCGAACGCACCGGCGCCGCAGGGCTCTCCCACGCGGAGCCCTCCCTGCTCGACCAGGTGATCACCGCCACCAAGCAGACCGAGCCCGACCGCGCCGAGGTGCTGCTGCGCACGCTCACCGAGGAGGCGCTGGCGGGCACGGTCACCTACAGCCGCAACCTCGCGGTCACCATCAACAAGGCGATCGAGTTGCTGGACGCCAAGATGTCGCGCCAGCTGGCCGCCGTCATGCACAGCCCGGAATTCGTCAAGCTGGAGGGCAGCTGGCGCGGGCTGAAGCACCTGGTCAGCAACAGCGAGACCAGTGCGAACCTGAAAATACGCGTGCTCAACGTCAGCAAGAAGGAGCTGAGCCGCGACCTGGCGCGGGCCACCGAGTTCGACCAGAGCCTGATCTTCAAGACGGTCTACGAAAACGAGTTCGGCACCCCCGGCGGCGAGCCCTACGGCGCGCTCATCGGCGACTACGAGTTCGGCCGCAACCAGGACGACATCGACCTGCTGCGCGGCATGGCCACGGTGTCTGCCGCCGGCTTCTGCCCGTTCGTCTCCGCGGTCAGCCCGACGATGTTCGGTTTCGGCAACTTCGCCGACCTCTCCAAGCCGCGCGACCTGGAGAAGATCTTCGAGACCATGGAGTACGCCAACTGGCGCAGCTTCCGCGAGAGCGAGGACTCGCGCTTCGTGACGCTGGTGATGCCGCGCGTGCTGGCCCGCCTGCCTTACGGCCACGAAACCAAGCCGATCGACGAGTTCAACTACGAGGAAGGCCGCGTCGGCGCCAACGGTGCCGTCGAAGCCCTGCCGCACGACCAGTATTGCTGGATGAACGCCGCCTACGTGATGGGCGCGCGGCTGACCGACGCGTTTGCCAAGAACGGCTGGTGCACCGCCATCCGCGGCGCGGAGAACGGCGGCAAGGTGGAAGCCCTGCCGATGCACGTGTTCAGCAGCGACGACGGCGACGCCGACCTCAAATGCCCGACCGAGGTCGGCATCACCGACCGGCGCGACAACGAGCTCGGCAAGCTCGGCTTCCTGCCGCTGTGCCACTACAAGAACACCGACTACGCCGTGTTCTTCGGCGCCCAGACCACGCACAAGCCGAAGAAATACGACCGCGCCGAAGCCACCGACAACGCGGCGATCTCGGCGCGGCTGCCCTACCTGATGGCGACCTCGCGGTTCGCGCACTACCTCAAGGTGATCGGCCGCGACAAGATCGGCTCGTTCATGGAGGCCAGCGACTGCGAATCCTGGCTGAACCGCTGGATCCAGAACTACGCCAACTCCAACCAGAGCCCGGGCACGGCGATGAAGCTGCAATATCCGTTGCGTGAAGCGAAAGTTACGGTAAGAGAAGTGCCGGGGCGGCCAGGGTCGTACAACGCGGTGGCCTGGCTGCGGCCGTGGCTGCAGCTCGAGGAGCTGACGACGTCGATGCGGTTGGTGGCGCGGATACCGAAGGCCAACTGAGCGTGAAGCAAGCAAGCAGTTCTTTTTTGAAAAAAAGAACCAAAAAACTTTTGGTCCGTTCTTGGGCGCGAGCC
>CAXUIR010000231.1:2550-4074 GCA_964251005.1 uncultured Acetobacteraceae bacterium
ACAAAAAAAAAACTTTTGTCCGGCTGGACGGCCCTTTCCTGCGAGCGCGCGACAGCGGAGTCAAAGTTTTTTTGCTTCTTTTTTTTCAAAAAAAGAAGCGCTTATGCTTGAAGTCGACCGTCTGATCGCGCTCATCGACGCCGCCATCTCCCGCCAGGTCGACGCGATCATCCACGCCGCCGCGTTCCAGGCGTTGGAAGCCGCCTGGCGCGGCCTGGCCCTGCTCGCCCGCACCGCCGCCCATGGCCGCCAGGTACGCCTGCGCGTGCTCGACGCCAGCTGGCAGGAGGTCTGCCGCGACATCGACCAGGCCGTCGAGTTCGACCAGAGCCACCTCTTCCGCCTGATCTACAGCGACGAGGTGGGCACCCCTGGCGGCCAGCCGTTCGGCATGATTGTGGCCGACTACACCGTCTGCCACCGCATCGCGCCCTCCCGCGCGCGGGGCACCGACGACGTGGCCACCCTGCGCGGCCTGGCCGCCATCGCCGCGGCCGCTTTCTGCCCGATGGTGATGGCCGCCTCGCCGCTGCTGCTGGGCCTGGACCGCTTCGGCGAGATCGGCGCCGGTTTCGACCTCGGCACCGCGCTGGACGGGCTGTCGCACGCCCGCTGGCGCGCCCTGCGCACCCAGGAGGACACGCGCTTCCTCGGCCTGGTGGCGCCACGGGTGCTGCTGCGTTCGACGTGGGATCCGGACAGCCGCTCGCGCATCGACGGCTTCCGCTACGCCGAGGATGCCGGCCCCGACGGCGAGGGCCTGCTGTGGGGCAACCCGGCCTTCGTGTTCGGCGTGGCGGTGATCCGCCGGTTCGAGGAGAGCGGCTGGTTCGCCGATCTGCGCGGCGTGCCGCAGGACCGCATCGCCGGCGGCCTGGTGCCGGACCTCGCACCTTACGTGTTCGACACCGACGCGCACGGCATCGCCGCCCAGCCGCCGCTGGAGGTGCGGATGACCGGCGTGCAGGAGCAGACGCTGAGCGACCTCGGCCTGGTGCCGGTCACCGCCGCCCCGTACTCCACCGCGCTGCTGTTTAACAGCAACGCCTCGCTGCACGCGCCGCCGTCCTTCGACCGAGTGGAGGCGACGTGGAACGCGCGGATCTCCTCGATGCTGCAGTACATGCTCTGCGTCTCCCGCTTCGCCCACTTCCTGCTGATGATGATGCGCGACCGGGTGGGCAGCTTCGCCGGCGCCGGCGACGTGCAGCGGCAGCTGAACGCCTGGCTGGCCGGCTACTGCCTGGGCTCTGACGGGGCGACCGACGAGATGCGCGCGCGCTACCCCTTACGCGACGCCGGCGTGGAGGTGAACGAGATCAGCGGCCGGCCCGGCGCGCTCGGCTGCACCATCCGGCTGCAGCCGCATTTCCAGCTCGACAGCATCGCCACCAGCTTCCGGCTGGTGACCGAGATCGCCACGGCGGGCGGGTAGGGCATGGACGCGGCCACCCCGCGCTCCGAGCTTCTCGCGGTCGGCCGCCGGGCCGACGCCGTGGCGCAGGCAACCGCGCGGGTGCGCAC
>CAXUIR010000231.1:4084-4794 GCA_964251005.1 uncultured Acetobacteraceae bacterium
GGTGGCGATGCTGTCGAGCTGCTGTGCCTGCAGGGCGAGTTCGACCGCGCCGAGGCGCAACTCGCCGTGGTCGCCCGGCAGACGGTGGACCGGCCGGTGGCGATCGCCCGGCTACGCCACCTGATCCGCGCCGCGGCGGCGCGCGAGGCTTGGTTCGCCGAGGGTGCGGTCCCCTCGCTGGCCGAAGCGCCGACGCCGTTGCAGCGCCTGGCGATCGAGCTGGCAGTGGCCACGCGGGAGGGCGATGCCAGCCGCGCCGCGTCCCTGCTGGAGCAGGCAGAGGCGGCACGGCCGAAGATCGCCGGCGTGGCCGACGGCGTGGCGTTCGACGATTGGCGCGACGCCGACGACCGCTGCGCCTGGTTCCTCGACATCCTCACCCAGGACGGCGGCTACCTGTGGATCGACCCGGCCACCGTGGCCGGCCTGCGCTTCACCCCCGCCACACGACCGGTCGACCTGCTGTGGCGCGAGGCGCGCATGGCGCTGCGCGACGGACGGGTGGCCGAGATCGTGGTGCCGGCGCAGTACCCCGGCGCGGGCGGGGCCGGAGATGTGTATCGCCTGGCACAGCAGACCGACTGGCGCGACCTGCCGGGCGGTGCCGCCGCCGGCGTCGGCCAGCGCCTGTGGCTGTTGGGCGAGGAGGGACGCGGCCTGCTCGACCTCGCCGAGGTGACGTTCACCGCGTCCGACGCGTCTCCCGGCAC
>CAXUIR010000232.1:0-4761 GCA_964251005.1 uncultured Acetobacteraceae bacterium
CGCCGCCGCGCGGGCCCTCTACCACCGCACCCCCGCCGTCTCGCGGGCCGGCCGGCCGCGCCAGACCGGCGCCACCGCCTACCTGCTGGACACCTTCGAGGGCTTCAGCGAGGAAGACCTCTCCGGCGTGGACGACAACAAGAGCATGGAGTTCGCCGACACCTCGCTCGAACAGGTGCGCGCCCTGGTGGGCGAGGCCAACGTGCGCTGGGTGAAAGGCTTCTTCCCCGACACCGCCGACCAGATACCCGCAGAGGCGCGCTTCAGCCTGGTGCATATCGACTGCGACCTCTACGCGCCGTTCCGCGCGGCGCTGCACTTCTTCTACGACCGCCTGGTGCCCGGCGGCTTCCTGGTGATGCACGACTACTCCAGCCTGCACTGGGACGGCGCCGAGCGCGCGGTGGACGAGTTCTTCGCCGACAAGCCCGAATCGGTGGTGCCGGTGCCGGACGGCGCGGGCACCGTCATCGTGCGCAAATCCACCCCGGTGGACCGCTTCTCCAACTGGTTCGTGCAGGGCCGCATACCCGGTTTCGCCAACGCCTGGATCCACGCCAACAGCCAGGAGGTGAAGGCGCACCTCACCTCCGGCTGGTCGCAGCCGGAGGAGTGGGGCACCTGGGGCATCGGACCGTCCCACGTGATCGGGCTGCTGCCGACGCAGCGGCCGATGAGCGGCATCGAGCTGGCGGCGGAGACCATGGTGGTGCTCTCGCCCGGCCGGCGCGACCACGCGACCGTCGGCGTGCTGGTGGGCGGCGAGCTGCTGGACGTGTGGGAGTACGACCATGACCACAACAGGGGCGTGCGCACGGTGACCATCCCGCGGGAGAAGATCACGCTGCGTCAGGGCGTGCCGTTCCTGGACCTGGAGTTCCGGCCCGAAGCCTGCGAGTCCCCGAACGAGCTCGACCCCACTGTTGCGGACGTGCGGCCTCTTGGGCTCGGGTTGATACGCTTCAGGCAGCGCCAGCTCTGAACGCGCCGGATCTCGGTCGGAAGGCGACAGCAAGCAAGGCCTTCTTTTCTGAAGAAAAGAAGCAAAAGACTTTCGACTCCGCTGTCGCGGTCTTTTCCGGCAAGCGCGCGACGGCGGGGTCAAAGTTTTTCGGTTTTTTTCAGCAAAAAAACCGCTTGCCTTGCTGCTGCCAGCTGGCGGATCGCCGGACGGCTTGCATGGCCTCCCCGCCCGTGTCAGGCGGTTGTCTACAAACCCCCGGCTTGCTGGCGAACGGCCCAGGCCAGTTGGTGAACGGATAGAGCGATGTTGCGGCGTCTCGTGCGGTCCTACTACCGGCTTCGCTACTTTCCCCGCCTGCTCACCGAGTTGCTCACCCGCATCTCGAACGAGGTGGCCGACCTGCGCCGCTACGAAGCCACCGAGCTCGGCCGGATGATGAAGGCGCACGAGGAACGGGTGGCCAGGATACACGAGGAGATCGCCGCCTTCTGCGACGACGCCACCCACGCGATGATGAGCGTCGCCGCCGGCATCGGCGACCTGCAGACGCGCATGCAGACGCTGCAGCAGGCGATGCAGCGGCTGGACAACGGCAGCGTCGACGCCCAGGGGCGGATGGCCGCCCTGCAGCAGTCGGTGGCACAGCTGCGCGCGCAGCCCGCCCAAGCGCCGGCGCCGGACGCCGGCTCTGCCATGGCGCTCGCCGCTTCCAACGGTTCGGGTCCGGCCGCGGGGGTCGATGACCGGCGGAGCCACGCCTGATGGACCCGGCCGCCTCGGGTCAGCTTCGCACCGAGGCAGGCGCGACCGGCGGCCGCGCACCGATCCCCCGCGCCGAGGGCCACGCCCGGCTCGCGTTCATCGACACCCTGCGCGCGGTCGCCATACTGCTGGTGTTCGTCCGCCACGCCACCGAGGTGTTCGTGCCGCCCGGCCATGGCGGCCGCCTCCTCTACCGCCTTGGCGGCACCTTCACCTTCGGCACGCTGGGGGTGATCGTCTTCTTCGCCATCAGCGGCTTCCTGATCCCCTCCAGCCTGCACGGCCCGAAGCTCGCCGGCTCGGTGCGCTACGTCATCAGCCGCGTCTTCCGGCTGTACCCAGCCTACGCGGTGTCCGTCATCCCCTCGGCGTTCTCGCATTTCTGGCTGGGCGGTGCTGCGTTCTCCTGGCACCAGGTCGGGCTGAACTTCACTATGGTGCCGCGATTGTTCGGCGGCACGCTGGCCAACGGCGCCTACTGGACGCTGGAGGTGGAGCTCGCCTTCTACCTGATCTGCCTGGTGCTGTTCCTCGGCGGGCTGCTGCGCGAGGGGTTCTGCCTGGCCGCCATCACCCTGGTCACCTTCCTGGTGTTCCAGTCCTCGCAGCAGACCTTCTTCGACGGGCTGTTCAACCCGACCCTGTCGGGCACGGCGTTCTTCTTCAACCTTAACATCGCCGTGCTGTTTTGGGGTGCCGTGGCGCGGCTATGGTGGGAGGGCGCGCGCCTCAACGCTGCGACGGCGCTCGTCTTCTGGGGGTTCGCGGCGTTCTGGATCGTCTGGCGCCCGGCTTGCCTGCTGGTGCTCTTCGCCACGCACCAGATGGACGGCTTCGACACCAAGATCATCAGCGCCTACAGCCTGGGCATGGCCATCTTCCTGGCGGCAGCCCTGCACGGCGGCTTGCGCAACCGGGTCATGCTGTGGATCGGGCGCATCAGCTACTCTTTCTACCTGCTGCACGGCGTCGCCATCCATACGGCCAACTACGAGCTGAACGCGCATCCGGCCTGGCGCGGCGCCAACGCTGGGCTGATCTGCTGCGTGGTGCTGCTGCTGTCGTTAGCCGCCGCACAGCTCTCCTACAGCCTGGTGGAGCGGCCTGGCATCATCCTGGGGCGGCATGTGACCCGCCTGGCGCTTGCCTGGCTGGACCACATGACGGTCGCAGCAAGCAAGGCAAGCGGTTCTTTTTTGAAAAAAAGAACCAAAAAACTTTTGTTCCCGTGAGTACACGCTGCGGGAGAGTCCGCGACAGCCGCGAAAAAGTCTTTTGCTTCTTTTCTTCAGAAAAGAAGGCCTTGCTTGCTTCCTACGCCCACCGCCGTATCGCCCGCCGCACCGGCATCTCGAACCCGTAAAACGACACCACCGACAGCCCAAGCGAGAACGCCAGCGGCCACAACATCCCGTGCAGGCTCTCGTCGGCGTGCCAAGGCCAGATCCGCGCCGCCAGCGACCGCCCCGGCACATGCCACAAATACAGCGAGTAGGAGATCACCCCCAGGTAATGGACCGGCGGCGTGGCCAGCACGCGCGCGGTCAGCGTGCGGCCGTCCATCAGCCCCAGCACCAGGAACGGCACGATGACCACCACGGCGAACGAGGACAGCAGCCCGAACCATTCCGAGGCGACGACGGCCAGGAACCCCAGCGCCAGCGTATCGGTGATGGCGCCGACGAAGGACGCGGCCTCGCGGTGGGCGAGGTAGAGCAGGTAGGCCAGCCAGCCGGCGCCGAACATCGTCGCACCGCGGATCAGCGGCACCCACAGCGCCCGCGACGGGCCCGGTTGCGGGTAGGACGGATCGTCGATGTTGGGCGTGAACAATTTCAGGAACACCACGAAGCAGACGGCGCCGAGCACCACCATCGCCAGCACGATGCTGCCCACCTCCAGGCGCCGCGCCAGGCGGGTCAGCGCGAACAGCGGCGGGAAGATCGCGACGTAGCAGGCGGCCTCGACGGAGATCGACCAGGCGGAGGCGGCCCAGCACCCCATCGGGCCCATATGCGGCAGCGGCACCTCGGACAGCAGCGTGGCCTGCCGGACGAACTGCACCAGCAGCGCGTGGCCGGACAGATGCGGGAAGACGCCCACCTGCCAGGCCAGGCTGTACCAGAGGGTGACCAGCATGGTGAGCAAGTACAGCGGATAGATCCGGGCGAACCGGGCCACGACGTAGCGCCGCCAGCGTAAGGCCCCGGGCTGGCCGGCACCGTAGACCAGGCACAGCGTGAAACCACTGAGGCAGAAGAACAGGTCGACGGCGGGGTTGGCGAAGCTGAGCAGGCGCAGGAACGGGACCTGATTGAGGCCGTAGTGGCTCGCGGCTACGTCCAGTGCCACGATGCCGCGCAGGCCGGTGAGCTGGCGGATCTCGCTTTGGAGTGGCTGCATTTCTTTGGGGGTATGGCGGGGGTGATTGGGGCAGGCAAGCAAGGCGTTCTTTTCTGAAGAAAGAAGCAAAAGACTTTTGCTACGGCTGTCGCGGACTCCTCCGCAGCGTGTACTCCAGGCAACAAAAGTTTTTGGTTCTTTTTTTCAAAAAAGAACCGCTTGCCTTGACCAGGCCGCGCGCACCGACCTAACCCCAGGCTGGGCACCCCGCCCGGCAAAAGGGAGGCTTGCCCGATGGACGACGACGCACACGCCGCCCTCCGCCCGGTCGGCGAGGAAGCCCGCAAGAGCCACGCCCGGCGCGTCGGCGACGGCTTCGTGGCGCGCTACCTCTCCGGCGCCCACATCCTCGACATCGGCTACAAGGGCTACATCGACGACGCCGTGCCGATCGTGCCGCAGGCCGTCGGCGTGGAGCTCGACTACCCCGGCTACGACGGACGCACGCTGCCGTTCGCGGATGGCTCGCAGGACGCGGTGTTCGCCAGCCACTGCCTGGAACACATCGACGACTTCGTGGGCGCACTGGGCGACTGGTTCCGCGTGCTGAAGGTCGGCGGCTTCCTGATCGTCATGGTGCCGCACCAGTTCCTCTACGAGAAGCGCACCACGCCGCCCTCGCGGTTCAACGA
>CAXUIR010000233.1:0-4716 GCA_964251005.1 uncultured Acetobacteraceae bacterium
CGACAGCGGAAGCAAAAGTTTTTTGGTTCTTTTTTTCAAAAAAGAACCGCTTGCTGTCTTCCTGGGAGCCAAAATGCCCGCCACTAAGGTCCACCCCGACGCACCCTCCGCGCTCGCCGGCCTGCTCCGCAACGACATGACCATCATGGCCGGCGGCTTCGGCCTGTGCGGCGTGCCCAACGCGCTCATCGAGGCCATCCGCGAAAGCGGCGTCACCGGGCTGACCGTCGTCAGCAACAACGCCGGCACCGACGGGCGCGGCCTGGGCGTGCTGCTGGAAAGCCGGCAGATCCGCAAGATGGTGAGCAGCTACGTGGGCGAGAATAAGACCTTCATGAACCAGTACCTCGCCGGCGAGCTGGAGGTGGAGTTCAACCCGCAGGGCACGCTGGCCGAGCGCATCCGCGCCGGCGGCGCCGGCATCCCTGCCTTCTTCACCCGCACCGGCGTCGGCACCCTGATCGCCGAGGGCAAGGAGGAACGCAGCTTCGCCGGCGGCCGCTACGTCATGGAGACCGGCCTGGTCGCCGACCTCTCCATCGTCCACGCCTGGCGCGGCGACACCGAGGGCAACCTCGTCTACCGGATGACCGCGCGCAACTTCAACCCGCCGATGGCCACCGCGTCGCACGTGACGGTCGCCGAGGTAGAAGAGCTGGTGCCGGTCGGCGCGCTCGACCCCGACCACATCATCACACCAGGCGTGTTCGTCAAACGCATCATCGCATTGCCGCCCACCGAGAAAGGTATCGAGCAGCGCACCACCCGCCCGCGCGTGGCGCAGGAGGCCTGAGTGTTCGTCGCCAACGTTCGCTGCGGGTTCAAGCAAATCAAGCAAGGCCTGCTTTTTTGAACAAAAGCAGCAAAAAACTTTTGCTTCCGCTGTCGCGGCCCTCTCCGGCGAGCGCGCGACAGCGGAAGCAAAAGTTTTTTGGTTCTTTTTTTCAAAAAAGAACTGCTTGCCTTGCTTTTTGCCGGCCCTTGCTCGGATCGTTGCGATCGACAAGCGACACCACGAACACCGAAGCGGATCGCCTCGGGCGCCTCACCGTCATGCAAACGAAGCGCCGCCGCGTTACACCGTCCCAGCTGCACACGCCCAATGAATGGACACTGACAGATGCCCTGGACCCGAGACCAGATGGCCGCCCGTGCCGCCCGCGAACTGCAGGACGGCTTCTACGTGAACCTCGGCATCGGCATCCCCACGCTGGTGGCCAACCACATCCCGGACGGCATGCACGTGGTGCTGCAGAGCGAGAACGGCATGCTCGGCATCGGCCCGTTCCCCTACGAGGGCGAGGAGGATGCCGACCTGATCAACGCCGGCAAGCAGACCGTCAGCCGCCTGCCGGAAACAAGCTTCTTCGACAGTGCGCAGAGCTTCGGCATGATCCGCGGCGGCCACATCCAGCTCGCCGTCCTGGGCGCCCTGCAGGTGGCCGAGAACGGCGACCTGGCCAACTGGATGGTGCCCGGCAAGATGGTGAAAGGCATGGGCGGGGCGATGGACCTGGTCGCCGGCGTGCAGCGCGTGGTGGTGATCATGGAGCACACCGCCCGCGGCGAGCCGAAGATCCTGCCCGCCTGCACCCTGCCGCTGACCGGCGCCGGCGTGGTGGACATGGTGGTGACCGATCTGTGCGTGTTCGACGTGGCGCGCCCGGGCCTGACGCTGGTCGACCTGGCACCGGGCGTGGGCGTGCAGGACGTGCGCGCGGCCACGACGGCAAGCTTCACGGTGCATCCGGACCTGGCGCGCTAGAGCCGCGTCCGACCGCGTCGGATCGAATGAGCAGGCCGAAGACCGCTCCAGCTCGCTATTTTCGCGAGCAACTGCGTCCCGCCTGCTCGACGATGCTCCAGGCGCACTTGCCGTCGGCATGGCCGGCGGTTATATGCCCGCTCCCGCGTAGGGGCTGTAGCTCAGTTGGGAGAGCGCCTGAATGGCATTCAGGAGGTCAGGGGTTCGATTCCCCTCAGCTCCACCAAGCGAAAGGCCGTCTTTCTTGCCAAGAACAAGCAAAAGACCCGTGCCACTCAATCCCGGTCGCTCCAACGCCGCGCCCCCCAGGTCGCAAAAGTTTTTTGGTTCTTTTTTTCAAAAAAGAACCGCTTGCTTTCTCCTCCTCACAGCCGTCACCGCCCTGTCCGCCTGCGTCTCGAACTCCGCCGACCAGCCCACCGGCACCCCTGGCCTGTCCAACAACGGCGCCGGCCCGTATATCGGCGGCAGCGCCGGCAGCTCCATCGGCGGCGGCCCGCTCGGCGCCGGCACCGAGGACAACCGCGCGGGCGCAAAGTAAGCCGGCTCCCAGCCGTCAGTCGTCAAAGTCTGCCATGCCCCGCCTGTCAGGCAAGACCTGCGTCGTCACCGGCGCCGCCCGCGGCATCGGCCGTGCGATCGCCGAGGCCTTCGCCGCCGAGGGCGCCCACGTCATCGCCACCGACAAGGACGCGGCCGAAGGCGCTGCGATGGCCGCGCAGACGGGCTGCCGCTTCCAGCCACTCGACGTTCGCTCCGAGGTCGACTGGCACGCCTTGGCCGCCGTCGCGCCCGATCCGGACGTGCTGGTGAACAACGCCGGCGTCACCGGCTTCGAGGACGGCGAGACCGCGCACGACCCCGAGCACGCCAGCCTGGAGTCATGGCGCGCGGTGCACGCGGTGAACCTGGACGGCACCTTCCTGGGCTGCCGCTACGCCATCCGCGCGATGAAGTCGCGCGCAACCGGCTCGATCATCAACATCTCGTCGCGCTCGGGCCTTGTGGGCATACCGGGCGCGGCCGCCTACGCATCCTCCAAGGCCGCCATCCGCAACCACACCAAGACGGTGGCCCTGTACTGCGCACAGCAGGGCTGGGCCATCCGCTGCAACTCCATCCACCCCGCGGCGATCCTGACGCCGATGTGGGAACCCATGCTGGGCAAAGATCCTGACCGGGACGAGCGGATGGCCAAGTTGGTGGCCGACACGCCGCTGCGGCGGTTCGGCCGCGCCGGCGAGGTGGCGGCAGTCGCCGTGCTGCTGGCGTCCGACGAGGCGGGCTACGTAACTGGCGCCGAATTCAACATCGACGGCGGGCTGCTGGCGGGCTCGGCGGCGTCGCCGGCCGGTTAGGGGAAGCAAGCAAGGCCTTCTTTTTCGAGAAAAAGAAGCAAAAAGCTTTTGCGCGCGCTGTCGCGGACGGCTGGGATACCACGTCTTACCTGACGAGACCGCTGCCCATCATGGACGCCTCGTCAACCAACTGGTTTCGGCGTGATTAGACACGCTCCTCACGTCACGTGGTCTTGAGACACACTGTGTCTAGTGAACTGACACTCGGCACGGTCTCGTCTTCCTGAAGCCAGGCCGGCTTTAGCGCGCGACGGCATGGCGTGCCGAACGAGCAAGGTCACGCGGTCGATGCGGGTCACAACCAGGCTGTTACCCGCCTGCATGAATTCAGTAGCGCCTGCAGCTCTGTTCGACCGTCGCGTCGGCTGCCGCTTGCCTCTTCGGCGCGGATCACGCCGCAGCAAGCCGCCCGCAGCGCCTGCCGTTGCACGATGAGGTCCTGGTCCAGCGTGGAGCCGCCGGCATAGCCGTAAGCGGCCGGAAGCGTCCAGAGCCGGAAACGTTACAGACCCAGAATGCTCGAAGCAGTCCTAATGAGCCGAAGATAGTGTCTCACAACGGCCTCTCCTTGGGGTACACCCAGGAATACTACGACCGCTCATGGTGGAACCCGGTCGACAAGGTCTCGACGAAACTTTCCGTTGAGGCCCACATGGTCCTTACGAGGTCGGCCTTCCAACTCGCCAGGTGAGAGGAGATGAGCATCGAGGCTGGTTGGGGGGGGGGGATGTTCCCGAACGACCAAACCTTGAGTCGACCCAATTCTGCTTCCAAATTTCTTGACATCGGCTTCAAGCAGCGAAAGCTTCACAGCGGGAGGCGCATGCGATGACATCTACGCTCGGTCCAGTAATGATAGCAACGCTCTTCATCTTTTCGGTGGAAAGTGGAGCACGGTCGCAGGCCCCCGGGCCGGCTACCGCCGCGGTTCGCACTCAGATTGATGCCAACGATCGCGCTGTCGGCCGAGCCATCGGCACTCGGGACTTTGCGGTTCTTGAGAAACTCTGGGCCCCGGAGATGGTCGTTAACAGCCCGGGCAACAACATCCTGACTAGGGCTCAGGTGTTCGACTCGATACGAAGGGACCAACTCGCATATTCCAGCGTCAAATCGTCTACCGACGCATTCTTTGTTGCAAGCAATGCGGCGATAGAGATGGGACACGAAGACATTGTGATGTCTAACGGTCCAATGGCGGGCAAACCCCTCATTCGCCGATTTACGAACGTTTGGCAAAAGAGAGGTGATAGTTGGGTTCAAATCGCGCGTCAGGCCACCTACGTCGGCATCGATGGTGGTGCTGTTTACGGGCATCCTGATCCCGCCCTCGCCCGCTGAAGGCACTTTCAGCAAAACCGCCTCGAGGCGCCCATCGGCGCCAGCAACACCCTGGTCATCGTGGAGTCGCCCTTTGGCACCGGCGCCGAAGCCGCCGAGATCTTTAACGCCGCCGGTCCGGCCGACACCCACGCGGCGAAGACCGCCGGCGCCTTTCCGTTTCACGACCACCACGTGGCGGACAACGCCGCGCCCCTGTGCGCGGGGGGGGGCGGGCGGGGGCTAAGACACGCCGCGGGGCCGGGGGCGCGG
>CAXUIR010000234.1:0-4711 GCA_964251005.1 uncultured Acetobacteraceae bacterium
AAAAAACTTTTGTCTCCGCTGTCGCGCGCTCACCGGAAAGGACCGCGACAGCGGAGACAAAAGCTTTTTGCTTCTTTTCTCGAAAAAGAAGGCCTCGCTTTCTTCCCACGCCGCAGACGTGCTAGACGCCGCCGACCTTGGAAGCCCTGCAGCCCGTCCGCGGCACCCGCGACATCATCGGCGACGACGCCCGCCGCCACGCTTACGTGGTGGACACCGCGCGTCATGCGGCCTCCCTCTACGGCTTCGAGGAGTGGTCCACCCCCATCTTCGAGGACACGCGCGTGTTCTCCCGCACGCTCGGCGACACCTCCGACGTGGTCACCAAGGAGATGTACACCTTCGCCGACCGCGGCGGCGACAGCCTTACCCTGCGGCCGGAAAACACCGCCGGCATCTGCCGCGCGCTGGTTACCGGCGGCCTGACCCAGTCGCTGCCGCAAAAGGTGTTCTACCAGGGCCCGATGTTCCGCTACGAGCGGCCGCAGAAGGGCCGCTACCGGCAGTTCCACCAAATCGGCGCCGAGCTGATCGGCGCCGCCGAACCGCTGGCCGACGCGGAGACGATCGCGCTGGGCTGGCACATCCTCGGCGCGTTGGGCCTCGCCGCCGATGTGGAGCTGGAGCTGAACACGCTGGGCGACGCGCCGAGCCGGGACGCGTACCGCGCCGCCCTGGTGGCATACTTTTCCGACCACCGCGCGCAGCTGTCTGCGGACAGCCAGGACCGCCTGGTGCGCAATCCGATGCGCATCCTCGACAGCAAGGATGCCGGCGACCGCGTGCTGATCGACAACGCGCCCACCATCGCGACACATCTGACGGACGAGGCCGCCCGCTTCTACGACGGCGTGCGCACGCAACTCGGGCGTCTCGGCGTGCCCTTTGTGGAGAACCCGCGCATCGTCCGCGGCCTGGACTACTACAGCCACACCGCCTTCGAGTTCGTGACCAGCCGCCTGGGCGCGCAGGGCACGGTGATGGCCGGCGGCCGCTACGACGGCTTGGTGGCCGAGATGGGCGGTCCGCCCACGCCGGCGGTGGGCTGGGCGGCCGGCATCGAACGCCTGTCCATGCTGCTGACAGCGGCGCCGGCACGGCCGCGCCCGGTGGCCGTGGTGCCGCTAGGCGATGCGGCCGAGGCGCCGGCGCTGGCCCTGCTGCAGGCGCTGCGCGCCGGGGGTGTCGCGGCCGAAATGGCCTATCGAGGCAACATGAAGAAGCGAATGGAACGCGCCAACCGCATCGGTGCGCGCGCCGTGGTGATCCTGGGCGAGGACGAGGTGGCCCGCGGGGTTGCCCAGGTGAAAGACCTGGCGACGGGCACGCAGGTGGAGCTGGCGCTGGCCGACGTGGCGCGCAGCCTGAGCGTGTAGGCCGCCGCCGATGGACCTCGCAGGCAAGTTCGACCGCATCGTGCTGCGCGCCGAGGAGCTGCGCCACGACCTCTCCAGCGGGCTGAACGGCGAGGCGTTCTCCCGCGCCTCCCGCGAGCTGTCCGAGCTGGAACCGGTGGTCGCCCGCATCGAGGAACTGCGCGCGGCAGAAGCCGAAGCGGACGGCGCCGAACAGCTGCTGGCAGACCCCGAAATGCGCGAGATGGCCGAGGCCGAGCTGCGCGCGTTGCGCGAGAAGATGCCCGGCCTGTCACGCGAGATACAGCTCGCGTTGCTGCCTAAGGACGAGGCCGACGAACGCAGCGCCATCCTGGAGATCCGCCCGGCCGCCGGCGGCGACGAGGCCGCGCTGTTCGCCGCAGAACTGTTCGCCGCCTACCAGAAATACGCAGGCTTGCGCGGCTGGCGCTTCGAGCTGATGGACTACGCGGAGACCGAGCTTGGCGGCCTGAAGGAAGGCATCGCAGAAGTCACCGGCCGCAACGTGTTCGCCCGGCTGAAATACGAATCCGGCGTGCACCGCGTGCAGCGCGTGCCGGCCACCGAGACGCAGGGCCGCATCCACACCAGCACGGTCACCGTGGCGGTATTGCCGGAAGCAGAAGACGTGGACGTGGACGTGAGTGAGGGCGATTTGCGCATCGACGTCTACCGCGCGTCGGGTGCGGGCGGCCAGCACGTCAACAAGACGGAAAGTGCCGTCCGCATCACGCACATTCCCACCGGCATCGTGGTGGCGATGCAGGAGGAACGCAGCCAGCACAAGAACCGTGCGAAAGCGATGAAGGTGCTGCGCGCACGCATGTACGAGGCGCAGCGCGCGAGCCTGCACGCGACGCGGTCGGCGGACAGGAAAAGCCAGGTGGGCACGGGAGACCGCAGCGAGCGGATACGCACGTATAACTTTCCGCAGGGCCGCGTGTCGGACCATCGGATCAATTTCACGTCGCACAAGATCGACCGGGTGATGACGGGGGAGTTCGACGAGTTCGTCGACGCGCTTACGGAGGAGGACCAGGCGGCTCGGCTGGCGGCACAGGGGTGAAGGCAAGCAAGGCCTTCTTTTTCGAGAAAAAGAAGCAAAAAGCTTTTGCGAGCGCTGTCGCGGACGGCTGAGACGACACGTCTCACCACGACGCACCTACGGAGAGCAAAAGTTCTTGGTTGCGCATGCGCAGTGCAGGCAGACTGTCATATCAGCTGCCCTTGATGCTGACTCACAGAAAGCAAGCGGTTCTTTTTTGAAAAAAAGAACCAAAAAACTTTTGACTCCGCTGTCGCGCGCTCTCCGGATAAGTCCACAACAGCGGAGTCAAAAGTCTTTTGCTTCTTTTCTTCAGAAAAGAAGGCCTTACTTTCTTGCTTTATCGCAAAAGTCCTTGGGGTAGCTACCTGAACCACTCTGCCAAAAACGGTGCAAGGATCGCCGTGGCAATTCCGTTCAGTCCCACCGCCAAGCCCGCGAACGTCCCCGCCATGTCATGCACCTGAAAGGCGCGCGCGGCGCCCAGCCCGTGCGCGGCCAGGCCCACGGAAAAGCCGCGCGCCCGCCAATCCTGGATGCCCAGCGCGTTGAGCAGCGGCGTCGCGATCACCGCGCCGACGATGCCCGTGAGGATGACCAGCACCGCGGTCAGTGACGGCGCGCCGCCAATGTGTTGGGCAATGCCCATCGCAATCGGTGTCGTCACCGACTTCGCTGCCAGCGACAGCACGCTTTCACGCGAGGCACCCAGCACGCGGGCGATCGCCATGGCCGACAGAGACGCGGTGACGGCGCCGGCGAGCAAAGCGACGGCGATCGGCACGACGGCGCGGGCGGCCACGTGGCGGTTGCGGAACAGCGGCACGGCGAGCGCGACGGTGGCCGGACCCAGCAGGAAGTGCACGAACTGCGCACCTTCGAAGTAGGTTGCGTAGCTCGTGCCGGTGCCCAGCAGAAGTGCCACCAGCAGCGCCACGGCGATGGCCACCGAGTTGACCACAGGCGCGCGCCCGGCCCGCTCGTGCAGGAAGTGCCCGGCCACGTAGGCCGCAAGTGTGACGCACAACCACAGCAAAGGCTGGGTGTGCAGGTAGACCCAGAGCGACACCAGCGTGGTGTGGCCAGCGCGGATCAACGCGCAGCGCCGCGCGTCATCAGCCGGTCCACCAGGCGGAACACCAGAGCTGTCACGCCGATCGCCAGTGCGGTTGAGACGACGACCGAGACGCTGAGCGGCACCCACTCACGCGCGATCCTGGCGCCGTTGGAGATTACGCCGACCGCGGCGGGCACGAAGAACAGGCTGAGGTGCCGCAGCAGCGTGTCGGCCGCCTGCTCGAGTGCTGCCGGCAGGCGCCCGCGCACGATCAGCAAGGTTGCGAGCAGCACCATGCCGAGAACCGGACCGGGAAGTGGAAGGTGCAGCGCCTGGGAGACGATCTCTCCGGCGAGTTGACAGGAGAGCAGGATAGTCAGGGCGACGATCACGAAGGAAGCAAGGCCTTCTTTTCTGAAGAAAAGAAGCAAAAGACTTCTATCACGGCTGTCGCGGACCGCTCCGCACCGCACAACCCCAGGACCAAAAGTTTTTTGGTTCTTTTTTTCAAAAAAGAACTGCTTTCTTGCTTACTGCGCCGCAATCGCAGAACCCGCCGTCGCGCGCCGCGCCTTCAGCTCCGCCGACACCAGGAACGCCAGCTCCAGCGACTGCTCCGCGTTCAGCCGCGGGTCGCAGAACGTCTCGTAGCGCTGCCCAAGATCGGCTTCGGTCAACAAATGCGCGCCGCCGACGCACTCGGTCACCGGCTGGCCGGTCATCTCCACGTGCACGCCGCCGGGCCGCACGCCGGCCTCGCCGAACACGTCGAAGAAGCCGCGCATCTCGGCCAGGATGCTCTCGAACAGCCGCGTCTTCACGCCGCCGGCGGTGCTGATGGTGTTGCCGTGCATCGGGTCGCACAGCCACACCACGCGGCGTCCCTGGCGCTGCACCGCGCGCAGCAGCGGCGCCAAATGCGTGCGCACGCGGTCGGCACCCATGCGGCTGATCAGCGTCAGGCGGCCGGGCTCGTCGTCGGGGTGCAGGATGTCGATCAGGCGCAGCAAATCGTCCACCGGCGTGGTGGGGCCGACCTTCAGGCCCACCGGGTTGCGCACGCCGCGCAGGAACTCGATATGAGCGCCGTCCACCTGGCGGGTGCGGTCGCCAACCCACAGGAAGTTGGCGCTGCAGCCGTAATAGTCGCCGCTGGTGCTGTCGATGCGGGTCAGCGCCTGCTCGTAGGGCAGCAACAGCGCCTCGTGGCTGGTGTAGAACTCGGTCTCGCGG
>CAXUIR010000235.1:0-4709 GCA_964251005.1 uncultured Acetobacteraceae bacterium
TCATCCCGCGCTGGATGCACTCTTCCACGTCGTATTTCGGCTCTTCCAGCTCGTAGTAGACGAATTCGAGCCGGCCGCGGCCGGCAAAATCGTCGATCGGGAAAACGCCGCGGAACACTTCCTGCAGTCCGGTGTTTGTGCGGCTGTCAGGGGCGATGTGCATCTGCAGGAAGCCCTCGTAGCTGGACCGCTGCACGTCGATTAGGTTGGGCATCGGTGCCACTTCGGGGATGCGTCCGAAGCTCTTGCGGATCCGCTTGCGCGGCGTGAATGTCTGAGTGGTGTGAGTGATCGCGTCCATCAGATCTTCTGCCCCATGTCTTGCGGCCCGGCCGGTCGTTGGCCGCTTCCCGCACCCTTACAGCTGGTCCCGAGCTGTCCGGTCTCGTGCAAACGCCCGAAGGGGCGGGGATCATGCCGATCCCCGCCCTTCTCTTCAGATTACAGTCGGCGCGCAGCCCTTGCAGGCGGCGCGCCGAAACGTCGCATCACTTGACTTCGACAGATGCGCCCTGCTCTTCCAAAACCTTCTTGATCTTCTCGGCTTCGTCCTTGCTGACGGCTTCCTTCACCGTCTTGGGCGCGCCCTCGACCAGGTCCTTGGCTTCCTTCAGCCCCAGCCCGGTGATCGTGCGGATTTCCTTGATCACGTTGATCTTCTTGTCGCCGGCTTTGGTCAGCGTCACCGTGAACTCGGTCTGCTCCTCGACGGGAGCGACGGCGGCACCGCCACCCACCGGACCCACCGCGGCGGCGGCGACCGGGGCGGCTGCGGAAACGCCCCACTTTTCTTCCAGCATCTTGGAAAGCTCAGCGGCTTCCAGCACGGTCAGCGCGGACAGGTCGTCCACTAGTTTCGTCAGATCGGCCATTGTCAAGTTCCTTATTTAGCGTTTGATCGGTCCCATGCAAGGCCGGTGATCCAGGCGGATAGCCTGGCTGAGCGCACCGGCCCCGCCACTCAGGCTGCTTCCGCCTCGTCCTTCTTGGCATAGGCCGCCAACACCCGCGCGAGCTGTGCCGCCGGCGCTGCGACCACGCCTGCGATGCGGGTGGCGGGGGTGTTGATCATCCCCATCAACCCGGCACGCAGCGTGTCCAGCGACGGCAGTTCGGACAGGGCCTTCACGCCAGCCGCGTTCAGCGTCTGGGCGCCTAGGGCACCGCCGATCAGCACCAGTTTCTCGTTGGTCTTGGCGAACTCGACGCACACCTTGCTGACGGCCACGGGGTCGTGCGCCCAAGCCAGCGCGGTCGGTCCCTTGAGCATCGGCTTGATGCCGTCGAATCGGGTCCCATCCAGGGCGAGGACGGCCAGCCGGTTCTTCGCGACTTTGAAGTGCGCCCCCGCCGCCCGCATCCGTTGCCGCAAATCGGTCACCTCGGCGACCGTCATCCCCTGGTTCTGGGTGACGACCACCATCGACGTCTCTGCGAACACGGCCGCGAGCGATGAGACGAACTCCCGCTTCTCCGTACGGTCCAAATCCCGTCTCCTCTGTGGTCCGGAGCACGCCCCGGACCGGGTTCCCTACTGAGCCTGACGTCGCCGCCAGGCCCGGTTCGCCTGTCCTTAACTAAGCAAGCCGGAACCGCCAGACGCCTTTCGGTGTCGGGCTTCTCCCGTCTCCCACGCGCGAACCTCGCGGTCATTAAGGCCCAATGGGCCGCGTGTGGTCTTGGACAGGTTCGGGCCAGCGTCGCCGCCAGCCCTGCCCACCCGCCTCCGCAGAGGCGGGCGTATCTCGTTCAGCCAGCCAGGCTGGACACGTCCACCCGCACGCCCGGCCCCATCGAGGAGCTGAGCGACACCTTCTGCAGGTACGTGCCCTTCGCACCCGTCGGCTTGGCCTTCTGGATCGCGTCGACGAAAGCGCGGATGTTCTCCAGCAGCTTGTCGCTCTCGAAGCTCGCCTTGCCGATGCCGGCGTGGACGATGCCGGCCTTTTCGGCCCGGAACTCCACCTGGCCGGCACGGGCGGCGGTGACCGCACCCTTCACGTCCATCGTCACCGTGCCGAGCTTGGGGTTCGGCATCAGCCCGCGCGGGCCGAGTATCTTACCAAGCCGACCCACCAGGCCCATCATGTCGGGCGTGGCGATGCAGCGGTCGAACGCGATCTCGCCGGCCTGCACCTTCTCCGCCAGGTCGTCCGCACCCACCACGTCGGCGCCGGCAGCCAACGCTTCCTCGGCCTTCGGGCCGCGGGCGAACACGCCGATGCGCACGGTCTTTCCGGTGCCGTTCGGCAGGCTGATCAGGCCGCGCACCATCTGGTCGGCGTGGCGCGGGTCGATGCCGAGACGCATGGAAATCTCCACCGTCTCGTCGAACTTCGCCTTTGCGTTGGTCTTGACGAGGCTGAGCGCCTCGTCCAGCGCGTAGTTCTTGCTCTTGTCCACGGCAGCCTTGGCCGCGGTGAGGCGCTTGTCGTGTGCCATAACGTCTAGCCTTCTACCACGGACAGGCCCATCGAGCGCGCCGAGCCGGCCAGCATCTTCACCGCCGCTTCCACGCTGCCGGCGTTCATGTCGACCATCTTCAGCGCGGCGATCTCGCGCAGCTGCGTCATGGTCACACGACCCACCGTCGCACCTTTGCCGGGCGTGGTGCTGCCGGCGGTCACACCGGCTGCCTTCTTGATGAAGTACGTGTTGGGCGGCGTCTTGGTGATGAAGTTGAACGTGCGGTCGCCGAACGCGGTGATCACCACCGGCACCGGCATGCCCACTTCCATGGTCTGCGTGCGGGCGTTGAACTCCTTGCAGAACTGCATGATGTTCAGGCCGCGCTGGCCCAGCGCAGGGCCCACCGGCGGCGACGGGTTCGCCTTGCCAGCCGGTATCTGCAGCTTAATGTAGCCGACGATCTTTTTTGCCATGCCTATCCAGGCTCCTGGTGGAGAGGGCCGGACCGCGGTGCAAACGACGATGCGCACCGACGGCGCTAGCCGGCCGGCACACAGAATCTCCCGCGTTCCAAGTGAGCGGCGTGCCTAGCCTGTCCGGGCGGACACTGTCAACGGATGTTTCTTGCTGGGCGCAGGCAAGGAAGATCCACCACGAAGGCACGAAGAGGGGCGGCCAGGGAGAGGTAGCATTCAGGTGACGAAGGCGATTGAGCAGAAATAAGTGTCTTCTCTTTCGAAAAAAAGAAGCAAAAAGCTGTGGTCGCGGCTGCCACGGACAACTGAGACGACCTGTGTCAGCCGGCGTTGCCAAGGAGACAAAAGTTTTTTGGTTCTTTTTTTCAAAAAAGAACCGCTTTCTTGCTTCTCTCCCGTCACAGCAAGGAGCGGTCGAAAGCACACCTGAGCGCTCGCTTTCTTCGTGTCCTTCGCGCCTTCGTGGTCAACCTTACCTTGCTACGCCGGCTATCGCTCAGTAACCGCCACCGGGAGCGCGTCGTGCGTGTTCAACCAGACCCCGTGCGGCGAGCGTCCCACCGCAATCCGCTCGATCGCCCCCGTTGCCGGGTCCAGCACCGCCACCGACTGCGCAAACCGCAGCGTCGCCCAGATCTTGCCGTCCGGTGCGAAGTCCATGTCGTCCGGCCCGCCGGGCACCTGGATAATGCGCACCACCGCCAGGCTCACCGGGTCAATCACCGTCACCGTCCCGTCCACCCGGTTGGTGGCGTAGATCAGCTTGCCGTCATGCGTCAGGAACATCGTGTGCGCGCCGCGCCCGGTCGGCACCACTCGCTCCACGTGGCCGTCTGCCGGGTCCACCACGGCGAAATGCGCCTCGCCCATGATGCCAACTAACAGCCGCCCGCGGTCCCACAACACGCCCGCCGGCGTTCGGCCCACGTGCGCGTCCCACTTCACCCGGCCGCTCGCCGTCTCGATGGCGATCAGCCTGTCCGTGCCCTGCAGGCTGACGAACACCACGCTCGAATCCGGCGCGTAGTTGAGGTGGCTGGGCAGGCTACGCGCCGGGATGCGGTGCAGCAGGGAGAGCGTTTTCGCGTCGTAGATGTCGATCTGCGCCCGCGCCAGGCCGGCGACCGTGAGGTAGCGCCCGTCCGGGCTATAGACAAGCTGGTAGGGGTCGCTGACCGTCACCCGGCGCTGCATCGCACCGGTCCTGGGGTCCAGGAAGAACAGCGAGTTGCCCGCAGTGTCCCCCACCACCAGCGATCGCCGGTCCGGCGTGAGCGCCATGTGGTGCGGCTCGCGCAGCATCGGAATGCGGCGCAGTTCCTGGTGCGTGTCGACGTCCAGCAGGCTGAGGCTGGCGTCGTTCGAGTTGATGACGAACGCCAGGTTCGCCGCCCGCGCCAGGCTGGACGCACACAGGACAAGCAGCACGCCCAGCAAACGAAAGGTCATCGGCTACGCCCCGTGTCGCATCCCGTGCTGCGTAGCGCGTTTCTGCCGGGCGCGGCCAGTGGCTAAAGGACGTGAAACAAATAGAGCAGGATGATGACCGGGATTGGAATACCCAACAGCCAGAGAAAAATCCCGCGCATCGCCTAGCGTCCCTTGTTGATGGTGAGGCACAAACGCCGCCGACATATCTTGGTTGCAACGAAAAGTAACGTCTTCGTTTTCGAGAAAAGAAGCAAAAAGCTTTTGTCAGCGCTGTTGCGGAGTCTCCTGAAGCAGCGCGAAACACTGACCAGTGACAGAAGAGAACTTTCATATCAGCTGGCCTTGATGCTGACTTACAGAAAGCAAGCAGTCCTTTTTTGAAAAAAAGGACCA
>CAXUIR010000236.1:0-4696 GCA_964251005.1 uncultured Acetobacteraceae bacterium
GCCTGATCCTGTGCGGCCCTCCGGGCGTCGGCAAGACCAGCATCGCCCGCCTGGTTGCCGCCGCGTCGGGCACCGTCTTCGTCCAGCTCTCCGCGCTGTCCTCCGGCGTGGCCGACCTCAAGCGCGTGTTCGAAGAGGCTAGCCACCGGCGGGACACCGGCCAGACCACGCTGCTGTTCGTCGACGAGATCCACCGCTTCAACCGCACCCAGCAGGATAGCTTCCTTGCCGTCGTCGAGCAGGGGCGCATCATCCTCGTCGGCGCCACCACGGAAAATCCGTCCTTCGCGCTGAACGACGCGCTCACCTCGCGCTGCGCCGTGCTGCTGCTGCGCCGCCTGGACGATGCCGACATGGAAGCCCTGCTGTGCCGCGCCGAGGCCGAGCTCGGTGCCCCCCTGCGCCTCACCCCGGACGCCCGCGCCGCCCTGCGCGCAATGGCCGACGGCGACGGCCGTTACCTGCTCAACATGGCCGAGCGCGTCGCCGCCCTGGCCGCCGCCGAAGCGCCGCTGGACGAGGCCGCGCTGACCGCCCTGGTCGGCCGCCGCGCCGCCCTCTACGACCGCGACCGCGACGGCCACTACAACCTCATCTCCGCCCTGCACAAATCCCTGCGCGGCTCGGACACCGACGCGGCCCTCTACTGGTTCGCCCGCATGCTGGAAGGCGGCGAAGACCCCCGCTACATCGCTCGCCGCCTGGTCCGCTTCGCCTCCGAGGACGTGGGCTTGGCGGACCCGCAAGCCCTCGTGCAAACCTTGGCCGCCTGGGAGGCCTACGAGCGCCTGGGCAGCCCGGAAGGCGACCTGGCTCTGTCACAAGCAGTGATCTACCTGGGCACCGCGCCGAAATCCAACGCAGCCTACAAGGCGCACAAGGCAGCCGCCCGCGCGGCGAAGAAGACCGGCAGCCTGGCCCCGCCGCCGCACATCCTCAACGCGCCGACCAAACTGATGAAGCAGTGGGGCCACGGCGAAGGCTACGCCTACGACCACGACGAAGAAGACGGGTTCTCCGGCCAGAATTACTTTCCGGACGGGATCGAACGGGCGGAGTACTACCAGCCGGCGGACCGGGGGTTCGAGCGTGAGTTGGGGAAACGGCAGGCTTACTGGGCGGAGTTGCGGGCGAAGAAGAAGTAGAAAGCAAGGCCTGCTTGTTTGCAAAAAAGCAGCAAAAAACTTTTGGTCCGGCTGTCGCGGAGCCTCCCGTAGCGTATACCCTAGGAACAAAAATGTTTGCTGCTTTATCAGTGTCCGTTGCAAAAGTCGGCTTGGTGAGTCAGCCGGGCGTGCTTCGATCACCGGAGGTCACGCGCTGAGGCTGGCACGTAGAAGCAAGCAGTCCTTTTTTAAAAAGGACCAAAAACTTTTATTCTCGCGCCTGCATCAATGAGAAGTATTCCCGATGCAAGCACCCATGCTGGCAGAACCAGGCCTGACCGTATTGCAGGCGCAGGGGCAAAAGTTTTTTGCTTCTTTTTTTCAAAAAAGAAGGCCTTCCTTCCCTTGCGAATGTCAGCCTCAGTTGGCCGCCAGGGTGGCCTTTTAAAACAGCAGCGCATGCCTTCCTGTCACGCGTAAAACCAATCGTCCAACTCAGCGAACGTCGTTGCAATCAGGAACTGTTCAGACTTGCTGAAGCGGGCGGTGTACTCGAACGGTATGCCGGCGCAGATCGAGCCCTGACGCGTGTTCTCATAGCGCACCCCGGCCAGCACCATGTAGGCGGGATCGAACGCGCAGCCCGCCACCGCGTAGACGCGCTCGCAGGTCCGCCGCGTGTCCAGGCACAAGGTTTCCAGCCGGATCGGACACACGCGCGGGTCGGCCGATGCTACGGCCGCACTGTAGCTGGCGTAGTGCGTGCGCAGGTAATTCAGCTTGTCGGGCGCGTAGGCCTCGAACCACGGCGAAAAGGCTGGCGCGCCCGCCTTGCGCCAGTCCGAGCAGACCAGCGCGCGCGGATCCTTGAACACCACCAGGAACGGCACCGCCACCTTGTTCATGCAGCCGGCGAGCCGGCTGAGGTAGCGGGGCGTTTTGTCGAAGATGGTGTGGGTGCCGGGCTTCAGCACGGTGGCGGCCGCGTGCAGGCGGTCGTAGAACTGTGCAAAATCGTCGGTGTCACAACACGAATCCAGCGCCGCAGCGTCGATGCCCCAGCCCCAGCGCGTGATCTCGGCGTGCACCGCGAACTCGGGAAAGTTGCGCGGGGAAGGCGCGAGCAGAACCCCAACCTCGAAGCCGGCGTCGATCCCTGGCACCTGGCGGAACAGGTCGGAGACCAGAGTGGTGCCGCTGTGCTCCGGGCCGCAGATGACGAAGCGGATCAAGCGGAGACTGTTCGGCGGCAAGAAAGCAAGGCCTTCTTTTCTGAAGAAAAGAAGCAAAAGACTTTTGCTCCGGCTGTAGCGGAGGTTTCTGCAGCGCGCGCCCAAGGGGACAAAAGTTTTTTGCTTCTTTTTTTCAAAAAAGAAGGCCTTCCTTAAACCGAGAAGTACTTGGCAGCCGGATTAACCACCACGATCGCACTCGTGCTCTGCTCCGGATGCAACTGGTGCTCGTCCGACAACGAAACACCCACGCGCTCCGCATCCAGCAGCCGCAGCAGCATGTCCTGGTCCTCGATGCGCGGGCAGGCCGGGTAGCCGAACGAGTAGCGCGACCCGCGGTAGCCCTGGCTCAGCATCTTCTCCATGTCGCGGGCGTCCTCGCCGGCAAACCCCAGCTCCGCGCGGATGCGCTTGTGCACGTACTCCGCCATCGCCTCCGCCATCTCCACGCTCAACCCGTGCAGGTACAAATAGTCCTGGTAACGGTTGTCCTCGAACCACACGCGCGCGGTGTCGCTCGCCGCCTGGCCGACGGTGACCACCTGCAGCCCGATCACGTCGCGCTCCGCCTCGTCCACGTCGCGGAAGAAATCGGCGATGCAGTCGCCGTCCTCGCGCGGCTGGCGCGGCAGGTGGAAGCGCGCGACCTCGGTGGTGCCGTCCTGCTCGAACACGATCAGGTCGTTGCCCTGGCCTGCAGCTTTCCAATACCCGTAGATCGCCTGCGGTTTCAGGATGCTGTCCGCCTCGCACAGCGCCAGCATGCGCTTCATGATCGGCCGCAGCTCCTGCTTCGCCCAGCCGAGAAAGTCGTCCAGGCTCTTGCCCTGCTTGCGAAACCCCCACTGGAATTGATACAGGCTGCGCTCGTTGAGGAACGGCACCACCGCTTTCGCCGGCGCCTCGATCACCCGCGGCCCCCAGAACGGCGGCTCCGCCACAGCCACGTCCTGCGTCAGGCGCCGCCGCCGCGCCTGCACGCTGGCCAAATCGATCGGCCGCCAAGCGCGCTCGTCGGCTGCGCCAAGGCTGCGCTTGGTGTTTTTCGCCTTGCCGCTGCGCTTGGCCTGCAGTGCTGAGAGGTAGTCGTCGAACCCGTTGCCGGTCACCTTGTCCATCAAGTGCAGCCCGTCGAACGCGTCGCGCGCGTAGGCCACGCGGCCGGACGCGTACGCCGCCACGCAGTCGTCTTCGACGTAGTTGCGCGTCAGCGCCGCCCCGCCCAGCAGCACGGGAATCTCTAGGCCCTGCCTGCTCATTTCTTCCAGATTCTCGCGCATGATGACGGTGGACTTCACCAGCAGCCCGCTCATCCCGATGGCGTGCGCGTGGTGCTCGCGGGCAGCCTCCACCATGTCGGCCAGCTTCACCTTGATGCCGAGGTTGACCACCCGGTAGCCGTTGTTGGTGAGGATGATGTCGACCAGGTTCTTGCCGATGTCGTGCACGTCGCCCTTCACCGTCGCTAGCACGATGGTGCCTTTCTCCTGCCCGGCGATGCGCGTCATCATCGGCTCCAGGTAGGCCACCGCCGCCTTCATCGTCTCCGCCGACTGCAGCACGAACGGCAACTGCATCTTGCCGGCGCCGAACAGCTCGCCCACCACCTTCATGCCGCCGAGCAGGATGTCGTTGATGATCGCCAGCGGCTCGTGGTTCTGCAGCGCGTCGTCGAGCTCGCCCTCCAGCCCCTTGCGGTCGCCGTCGACGATGCGGTCGCGCAGGCGCCCCTCCACCGTCTCGCTCTTCGCCCGCTTCGTCGCCTCCGCCGCCTTGCGATCGGCAAAGATCTCGAGCAGCCGCTGCAGCGGATCGTATCCCTCGCGCCTGCGGTCGAAGATCAGGTCTTCGGCCACCTGCACCTCTTCGGCGGGGATCAGGTGCAGCGGCCGTATCTTGCTGACGTGCACGATCGCCCCGGTCATCCCCGCGCGCACCGCGTGGTCGAGGAACACGCTGTTCAGCACCGCACGCGCCGCCGGGTTCAACCCGAAACTCACGTTGGACAGGCCGAGGATGATCTGGATGTCCGGAAATTTCTCCCGGATCATCCTGATGCCATCGAGCGTCCACTCCGCCAGCTTGCGGTCGTCCTCGTTGCCGGTGGCGACGGTGAACGTCAGCGGATCGATCAGCAAGTCGCTCTGCGGCAGCCCGTACGTATCGCACGCGAACGCCACCAGCCGCTCGGCAATCCGCAGCTTGTCGTCAGCGGTCTTGGCCATGCCCACTTCGTCGATCGTCAGCGCGATCACCGCCGCGCCAAACTTCTTCGCCAGGCGCAACCGATCCGTCGCCGCCGCCTCGCCATCCTCGAAGTTGATCGAGTTGATGATCGGCTTGCCGCCATGCAGCTTC
>CAXUIR010000237.1:0-4677 GCA_964251005.1 uncultured Acetobacteraceae bacterium
GCCGCCGCGCGCGCCATCTGCTGCGTGGCGTCGCTGGCCTGCAGGTCGAAATACATCGCGTAGGCTACCAGGGACGTGTCGGCTTCCGTCCAGGGGAGCGGCGAGACGCGCAGCAGGGTATACTCCCACGGCGCGTGGCCCAGCGCCGCCAACCCTGCGTTCACGCCGGCCGTGTAGGCCGACACCATCGCGCGCTGCGCCGGCGTCTGGGTGGCCAGCACCTGCTCGGCACGCTCGCGGAACCGGTGCAGCCGCAGCTTGCGGTCCACCTTCAGCGCGGCCGAGCCCACCAGGCCGCTGAGCTCACCGGCACCGTCGCGGCGCAGCAGGTCCATCTGGAAGAACCGCTCCTGGCCGTGCAGGAAGCCAAGCGCGCGCGCCAGGTCGATGCGGCTGGCCGCGTCGATGGTGGGAACGCCGTTGGCATCGCGGGCAATCTGAACCGGAGCGGACAAGCCGGCCAGGTGCACCGTCCCTTCGAGCACCGGGCGACTGCGCACGAGCACGGACGCACCGTAGGCGAGAACGCCGCCGACCAGAACCACAACCACCGCAAGCAGGATACCGATCGTGCGCAGGAACTTCATGCTGAACATGGTGCCTGGTCTGAAAGGAAACGCAAGAATGTTCTTTTGAGAAGAAGAACCGAAGAAATCGTGCCAGCCTGCGTTGAGGTTCACATTCGCAAAGTAAGCAAGGCCTTCTTTTTTGAAAAAAAGAAGCAAAAAACTTTTGCTCCTGCGCCTGCGTCACGGTCAGGCTTGGTTCTGCCAGCATGTCCGCTAGCATCGATGCTACTCTCCTTGATGCAGGCGTGGGAGTAAACGTTTTTTGGTCCTTTTTTTCAAAAAAGGACTGCTTACTTTCTTTGTCTCAGCGCCACGGCGTGTTGGTATTATGTCCGCGCTGTGGGGTGGAGCTGAACGTTGAAATACAATGCCACGGCTGACACACCACGCTTCCTCAGGTCTAGCTAGCCCACGTGAGCGCTTGCCTTACGTTGATTGCAACAGCCAAACCGGTCAACGGCTAAGCCGGTTGATCCAGCTCCGGATAATGCCGGAAAACTCCGCTCTCGTTGAACGCCAGCCGCCGCTCCGACGTGAGGTAGCGTGCAATGTTCGGGCGTGTGCGCACGGCCTCGTGCACCGCCCAGACCGCGGGGTATTGCGCGGACGTCTTGGCCGTCGCGCGCGGAAAGGCGTAGCGCAGGCCTGCAACGATCTGGAACAGCGAGAGGTCCACGTAGCTGAGCGCGGCGCCAACGCAATACGCCTGGCCGGCAGGGTTCTGCCTCAGCACGCGCTCGAAGTAGCCGAGGAACTTCGGCAGCCGGTTCTTCAGGAAGTCCGCAGCGCGTGCGCGCGCGGCGTCCTTCTGGTCCTCGTAGTAGTCGCCACTGGCGATCGGGTGGTGCGTGTCGTGTGCTTCGGCCACCAGATCGGTGATCGTCAGCTGCAATCCGTTTGCCCAGAAGCGGTCGCGACCGTCGTGCGGCACCAAGCCGAGCTTTGGTCCCAAGTACATTAGGATGTTGGCGACGTGGGAGACGAGAACGTCGCCGTCGCGCAGGATCGGCGGTGCGAACGGCGGGTGCGGTTCCGTCTTGCTTTGCAGCAAGCTCATCAGTGCTGGCATGCCGTGCGGCTCACGCACGATGTCGGTGTAGTCGGCGCCGGCCTCCTCCAGCGCCAGTCGGACAAATTCGCCCCGTCCCTGCAACCCATCCCAATAAAAAAGCTCGTACATCATCAGCCCCCCAATCAAAGAGACGAAAGTTTTTTGCTTCATTTTTTCAAAAAAGAAGGCCTTCCTTGCTTGTAAAATTAACCCCCAAAACCCGCATCTCAGTCTGAGCAAGCGAAACAGTCGTGCAAGAAGCCGGCAAGATCTCGATCCGCTCCATTAGGTCCACTGGACTTCCCAACACGTAAGCCAGCACGGCCTTGATCACGTCCGCATGGCTGACCAGCACGAACGCCCCTCCGGGCGATTGCGCGTGCAGGCGTTGCAGCACGTGCACAGCGCGCGACTGTGCCTGCAGCATCGTCTCGCCGCCCGGGCTCGCGGCCACGCTGCGCAGGCTGTTCCAGGCCTGCCAGTCCGGCTTGGGTTGCAGGGCGGCGAAGCTCTGGCCGGTCCAGTCGCCGAAGTCGATTTCGTCCAGCCCGGCTTCCGTCCGCCCCGGCACGCCGGCCTGCTCGGCGACGGCTGAAGCGGTCTGTTGCGCGCGCAGGCGCGGGCTGCTGAGCACGCCGGCGGGCGGACGGCCGAAGAAGCGCTGCGCCAGCGACGCGGCTTCCGCCAGGCCCTGCGGGTTCAGCCCGTGGCCAAGCGCACGGCCGGCCAGCAGGCGGCCGACGGCATCGGTGCTGGCGTGGCGGACGAGGTGGAAGCGGGTTGCCCCCGCCATGCTCAGCCGTGCGGCCGGCCGGCGACGAACGCTTCGGTGCGCAGCCGGGCCTCGTGGTCGTCGAATTGCTCCGGCGGACTCTTCATGAAGTAGCTGGACGGGCCGGTCAGCGCGCCGCCGACGCCGCGGTCCAGTGCGAGCTTCACGCAGCGGATGGCGTCGATCACCACGCCGGCGGAGTTGGGCGAGTCCCACACTTCCAGTTTCAGCTCGCAGTTTATCGGCACGTTGCCGAAGGTGGTGCCTTCGATGCGGATGTGGCACCATTTGCGGTCTTCCAGCCACGGCACGTAGTCGCTAGGGCCAACATGCGTGTCGCGTTCGGGCAGCACGTCTCCCAACTGGCTGGTGACCGCGCGGGTCTTCGACAGCTTCTTCGATTCGAGCCTGTCGCGCTCGAGCATGTTGAGGAAGTCGGTGTTGCCGCCGAAGTTGAGCTGGTAGGTGCGATCCACCCGCACGCCTCGCTCGCGGAACAGGTTGGCCAGCACGCGGTGCACGATGGTGGCGCCCACCTGGCTTTTGATGTCGTCGCCCAGCACCGGCAGGCCGGCCTGCTCGAAGCGCGCGGCCCAGGCCGGGTCGGACGCGATGAAGGCGGGGATGCAGTTGACGAAGCCGCAACCGGCTTCCAGCGCCTGCTCGGCATAGTGGCGCGTGGCCTGCTCGGCGCCCACCGGCAGGTAGGAGACGACCACCTCCGCGCCGGCGCGGCGCAGGCAGGCGGCCACGTCTACCGGCGCGGCGTCGCTCTCTGCCACCACGTCACGCAGGTAGCGGCCCAGCCCGTCCAGCGTGGGCCCGCGCTGCACCACCACGCCGGCGGGCGGCACGTCGGCGAACACGCGGGTGTTGTTGGGCGGCGCCAAGATCGCGCTCGAGAGGTCGAGGCCAACCTTGGCTTGGGCCACGTCGAAGGCGGCCACCACCTCGATGTCGCCCACGTGATAGCCGCCCATCACCACGTTCATTAGCCCGGGCACCCGGTCGCCGGCCGGCGCCGCGGCGTAGAAGTGCACGCCCTGGACCAGTGACGACGCGCAGTTTCCTACCCCGATCAACGCCACGCGAATCTTGGCCAATGCTGCGCCCCAACTCATCCCAGGTGATCGCCGTGCGAAACGGCGCCGGAGTGAAACGGTCCCGCAAGGTAAGAAGTTGCTGTCCGGCCACGACCGCGCGAGCGCTGCAACCACGCGCGTGACGGTTGGTTACCGGGGTGCACACATGAAAGGAGCCAGCCTTATGAGCGACGCCAAGCCGACCGGGAACACCGGCGAACCCGCCCTGTCAGACACCGCCGACGAGGCGCGTGCGCTGGCCCGCGAGGGTCTGGAGGAGATGCACTCCGGCAACAAGGAAGAAGGCAAGTTCCTCATCGACGAGGCGCGCAGCCTGGACAAGACGGCCGCGGATGAGGTCGTCAAGACAGACAAGTAAGCAGGCGCTTCTGTTTCGAAAAAAAGAAGCAAAAGCTTTTGTCCGGGCTGTCGCGGACCTTCCTTCAAGGCGCGCGCGGAGGACGAAGTTTTTGCTTCTTTTTCTCGGGAAAGAACCCAACTGATTTCTCATGACAAGCTCGAACACGCGCATATCCGACTACCCGATCGACCCGATCTTCCTTGACCGCTGGTCACCACGCGCCTTTGCAGCCGAGCCTATCTCCGAGACCGACCTGCTGACGATGCTGGAGGCTGGCCGCTGGGCTGCCTCCTCGTACAACTCGCAGCCCTGGCGCTTCCTCTACGCGCGGCGCGACACGCCGCACTGGGACAAGTTCTTCAACCTGCTGGTCGAGTTCAACCAGGGCTGGTGCAAGAGCGCCTCGGCGCTGCTCTACCTCGTCTCCAACTCGCTGATGCGGCCGCCGGGAGCGGACAAGGACGTGCCGTCCTACAGCCATTCGCTGGATGCCGGCACCGCGTCCGGTTACATCGCGCTGCAGGCCACCAAGATGGGCTGGCAGCTGCACGGCATGGTCGGCTTCGACAAGGAGCGCGCCTTTGCCGAGCTGAACCTGCCGCAGGGCTACCGGGTGGAGGCCGCCTACGCCGTGGGCAAGATCGGCGACAAGGCGACGCTGCCGGACGCGCTGCGGGAGAGGGAGAAGCCGAGCGAGCGGGTCCCGTTGTCTCAGCTGGCATTTGAGGGTGGGTTTCCGGGGTAGACAGCAAGCGGTTCTTTTTTGAAAAAAGAACCAAAAAACTTTTGCTTCTTCGGGTGCGCGTAGGTGAGACGCTTCGTTTCAGCCGTCCGCGACAGCA
>CAXUIR010000238.1:0-4669 GCA_964251005.1 uncultured Acetobacteraceae bacterium
GGAAGCCGCCTGCCGTCAAAAGACGCCTCCGCCCGGTTGGACAGGATGCGGTGGTAGCCATCCGCGTAGCCGGCCGAGACCGTCGCCACCCGCGTCGGCCGCTGCGCCGTCCAGATGCCGTTGTAGCCCACCGCCTCGCCCACCCCAATGTCGCGCAGCTGCAGGACGGGCGCAGACAGCCGCAGCACCGTGCGCATCGGGTTGGCCGCACCCGGCGTGGGGTTGATGCCGTAGACCGCGGCCCCCGGCCGGCCGAGGTCGGAGGCGAGCTCCTGCCCGACCAGCAGTCCGGACGAGTTGGCCAGGCTGCGCGGCACCCCGGGCAGGAAGCCGCCGCAGTCGGCCAGCGCGCGTGCCTGGAAAGCATTGAGCGAGTCATTCGGCGTGTCCGCGTTGGCCAGGTGGGTCATCACGAACAACGTCTCGATGCCGCGCAACAGGTCCGGCTGCGCAATGAGGCGGGCGATGTCGGCAGCCCCCAGCCCCAGCCGGTTCATCCCGGTGTCGATGTGGATCAGCGCCGGCAGGAATCGTCCCAGCCGTGTGGCCTGGGTCGACCAGGCAGCGACCTCGTCCAGGTTGCCCAGCACCGGCGCCAGGTCGTGGCGCAGGTAGAGCTCCGCCTGGCCGGCGAGCAGCCCGTTGAGGATCGCGATCATCGGCCCCGGCATGTGCCCTGCCGCCGCCCCTGGCAGCAACGGCCGGAGTGCCGCACCCTCCTGCGGGTAGGCGGTGAAGAAGTGCCTCGCCCCCTCGGCGAACAACCGCGGGGCGACGCGGTCCGTGCCCAGCCCGTAGGCGTCCGCCTTCACAATCGCCGCGATCGGCCGGCCGTGCCGCGCGCGCAGCCAGCGCCAGTTCGCAGCGATGGCGTCGAGGTCGACCGTGAGCGTGGTCACGCGCGTGCGGTTGTCAGGCGGCCTTTAGGGCGGCTTCCACCTTGGGCGCCAGTGAAGCCGGCGTGGTGGTGGGCGGAAAACGTTCCAGCACCGTGCCGTCGCGGCCGACCAGGAACTTGGTGAAATTCCACTTAATGGTGCCCACTAGAAAGCCGGACTTCTCCGACTTCAGCCAGGCCCAGAGCGGGTGCGCGTGGCTGCCGTTCACCTCCACCTTGGCGAACATCGGGAAGCTCACGTCGTACTTGGTCGAGCAGAAGCTGGCGATTTCCGCCGCGTCGCCCGGTTCCTGGTGGCCGAACTGGTCGCACGGGAAGCCGAGCACGGTGAAGCCCTGGTCCACATAGGTCTGTTGCAATTGTTCCAGGCCCGCATATTGCGGGGTGAAGCCGCACTTGCTGGCGGTGTTGACGATCAACAACACCCTGCCGCGAAGGCTCGATAGGCTGGTCTCCTCGCCGCTCAGGCTGGCGGCTGAAAAGTCGTAGATACCTGCCATTCGACGCTCCCTGGGCAGACTGGCAAGAACACTGGGGGCCGGGCAGAAGCAAGGCCTTCTTTTTCGAGAAAAAGAAGCAAAAAGCTTTTGCTACGGCTGTCGCGGACGGCTGAAACGAGAAGTTTCACCACGGCGCACCCGACGAGAGCAAAACTTTTTTGGTTCTTTTTTTCCGAGAAAGCACTGCTTCCTTGCTTTACGCGGCCGCCACCTTGTCGGCCCGCGTCGCCCCCCGTTGCCCGAGCGGCTTCTCGTTGCCGACCGTGCTGTCACGCGCCGTCTGGTGTTCCAGTTCCGCGTTCAGCTCCGCACCCACCAGCACGATGATCGTCGAGATCCAGATCCACGTCATGAAGCCGACAGCCGCGCCCAGCGACCCGTAAGTCTTGTTGTAGCTGCCGAAATTCGCGGCGTAGTAGGAGAACCCAGCTGACGCCAGCAGCCAGAAGATGGCGGCGAACGCGCTGCCCCAACTAACCCAGCGCCAGCGCGCCTTCGCCCGGCTCGGCCCGTAGCGGTAGGTGAGGTTCAGGAACAGCATGATAGCGAGCAGCATCAGCGGCCAGCGGCCAACGCTGAGCAGCAGGTCGCCCACGGCACCCAGCCCCACATAGGCCAGCACAGCCGGCACCACCAGCACCGCTGTCACCGCTAGGATGACGAACAGCAACGCGCCCATGGTGAACGCCAGGGAAAGCCAGGTGCGGTGGAAGAAGCTGCGGGTCTCGCGCTCCTCGTAGACGGCGTTAAGTGCATCGAACAGCGACTTCACGCCGGCGTTGGCACTCCACAGCGAGGTCAGCACGCCGATGACTGCGCCCAGCCCCAACGCCTTTTGCGGCGCGGAGGTCAGCGCGTGGACTTGGTCGCTGATTATCTGCAGGCCCCCAGCCGGCACCACGCCGTTCAGCGAGGCCAACTGCTTGCCGATCACCGCCGGATCGGCCACCAGGCCGTACAGCGAGATTAGCGAGGCGATGGCCGGGAAGATGGCCAGTAGCGAGTAGTAGGTGACGGCCGCGGCCTCGGCCAACACGCGGTCCTCGCCGATCTGGTTCAAGACGCGTTTGCCGACCTGCTTCCAGCCGCGCAGGGGAATCTGGGCGGGACTGTCGGCATGCAGGCCGGCCGCTTCCGCACCGGGCGCGTCTGGCGCGTGCGCTGGCGGCGCCGCGTGTGGCGGCGGCGGGTGCAGCCTGCCGCGCCCGGACAGGCGGGTAAGCAGGTCCACCCCGGCATCCACGACAAACGCCGCGGTTACAATCTCCACTGCACGCCGCATCGATGGATTTTTGCCGCCGCCCAGACCGCCGAACATGCCGCTCATGACTTCTTCAGTTCTTCCGGCTTGTGGACCGCCTTCTTGCCGGACTTGCTGCTTTTGACCAGCACCTCCGGGTTGTCCTTGGTGGCCTTGGCGACGTGACTCTTCACCTTCGTGGTGGAGGTGACGACCTTCTCGACCGTGCCCTCGGTTTAAGGCGGTCGTTCTTTTTTGAAAAAAAGAACCGGGGCGATGCTTGGCTGCAAGGGGGCTGGAGGCCCGGGGGGCGGAGGACGGCAAGCAGTTCTCTTGGGGAAAGCACCAGAAACTTTGCTCTGTCTCGGTGTGTGCCGTTTTAAGGCAAGTGTATCAGCTTCTGCAACAGCGCTCGGAGAGAGCTGTCCCTCCTGGTCAGAAAAGCTCGCCTCCCTGGCGCAGCGTGTGCACGAACTACCGACCTGACCCGAAGAGCTTATTCTTCCTCTTCTGTTGCAGAACCTTCTATGCAGAACCAGCACGCTAAAGCTGACACATAAAACCGTCCTCTTTGCAAAAAAACTGTTATTTTCTCACCTGCATCAAGGATCGCGCGGATGCGAGCATACATGCTGGCAAAATAAGGCTTCACCGTAGCGCAGGCATAGAAGCAAAAGTTTTTTGCTTCTTTTTTTCAAAAAAGAAGGCCTTTCTTGCTTTGCAAATGTCAGCCTTATGGCGGGCTTTTATAAGTTTCTGTGTACATGGTTGAACTCCTGACGTTCTCAGCGCCAGGTCGCTCCCCGTCGATCTTCCCACATGCCGGATCAACCAATGCGGTGACCCTCCACGTGCAGTCTCGCTCAAGCTACCCGCATGATCTGACCCTCAGGACGCACCCGCTTGCGTGACCTCCTTGGGAAAGCGCCGATGCAGCCACAGCCATTCGTGCGGACGCTCGCGTATCCAGCGTTCCAGGTGGTCGTTGATCGTCTGCGTCAGTGCCGCCACGTCCGCCTGCTGGTCGCCGGTCGACGGCGGCGTCAGCGGCGGGTCGCACACCATGCGGAAGCGCGCAGGGCCGATGCGCTGCACCCGGCCCGGGATGACCGGGCAGCCGAAGCGAACTGCCAGGGCAGCCGCGGCCGGCGCCGTCATCGCCTTCAGGCCGAACAGCCTGGCCTCGATGCCGTCGTTCATCTTCTGGTCCACCAGCATGCCCAGGTAGCCCTTGCGGGCCATGTGGACCACTGCCGCGCGTGCCCCCTTCGACCCTTTGGGGAACATCGGCAAGTTCTCGCCGATCGCGCCGCGCCGCAGCGCCAGCACCACCTCGTCGAGCGCTGGGTTGGCACCCGGGCGATACACGCTGGAGAGCGGCATGCCGTAAGCCGCCGTCGCCGCCGGCAACATCTCCCAGTTGCCGATGTGGCCGGAGACGAAGATCGCCGGGCCACCGCGCGCCGCCTGGGCCAGCAGGTGTTCCTCGCCCACCATCTCCCATCCCGGACCGGACGAGCTGTTCTTCGGCAGGCTCGCCAGATGCGGGAACTCGCCGGCGGTGCGGCCCAGGCTCTCCCACATGTCACAAACCACCCGGCGACGTGCTGCCGCATCCAGCCCGGGGAGGGCGGCGCGCAGATTGGCGTCGGCCACCCGGGTCACCGGCAGAAGCGGCCCGGCCATCCGGCACAGCCCGCCCATGACGTTGGACGCAGCCACCGGGCCGAGCGCACGCAACACCCCGATCGCAAACCGCGCGAGCGCCACTTCTCCGCCCTGACGCCACGTGCGCAGGCGCGCCTGCACGGGCGGTTCGCCCCCAGTTTGTTCCATCGGCTCACCAGCACGCGGCTGGACGCCAATACGGGCGTGGAGCGGAACGCGCAACTTTTCAGGCAAGGAAGCAAGCGGTTCTTTTTTGAAAAAAGAACCAAAAACTTTTGCGTCCTTTGGGTGTAGCAGGATGAAGCGCATCGTCTCAGCCGTCCGCGACAGCGCGCGCAAAAGCTTTTTGCTTCTTTTTCTCGA
>CAXUIR010000239.1:0-4635 GCA_964251005.1 uncultured Acetobacteraceae bacterium
AGGACCGCGTCGCCATCGCCCAGGCGCAGGGGGCGTCGCTGTTCGTCTCGATCCACGCCGACGCGGTCGCCGACCACGCGGTGCGCGGCGCCAGCGTCTACACGCTCGCCGCCACCGCGTCGGACGCGCAGAGTGCCAGGCTCGCCGACCGCGAGAACGCTGCCGACCGCTTCGGCGGCCCCGCGCTGCACGGCGTCTCTCCCCAGGTGGCAGAAATCCTGGCCAGCCTGGTGCAGCACGAGACGCGTGTGGGCTCGGCGCTGGCCCAGCAGCACGCTGTGGCGATGCTCGGCCAGGACGTGCCCCTGCTCGACAACCCGGCGCGCCACGCCGGCTTCGCCGTGCTGAAAGCGGCCGACATCCCCAGCGTGCTCGTTGAGACGGGATTCATGTCGAACCCTCATGATGAGGCCGCGTTGCGGCTGGCCAGCCATCGTGCGATGATCGCGAGCGCTCTCCACCGCGCCGTGGATGGCTACTTCGCGTCTGAAGGGCGCCTGGCCCGGATCGGCTGACCGGCCGGGCGAACGGCGCAGCGCAGGGCGTGCGATCCCTGCCTGGGGTCGGGGTAGACCGCGGGACAGTCGGGCCCGCGTCTTTGTATGGGATCGTGCACCTGTGGATGGCCATCGCGAGCGACTGATCGTGGCGTCGGAGCCGGACGAGCCGCCGCCGCGCAAGCCCGCCCGAAAGCAGCGGCGTGCCCACCCCGTGCTGGCCTTCGTGCGCGGCCTGTTCGGCCTGGTGTTCGCCATCGGCATCGTCGGCGCCGGCGCGGCCGGGCTGCTGGTGTGGGACATCGACGCCCCGGGCTCTGCCGCCCTCCCGACGCTGGACGGCCGGCGCACCTACCCGCCGCCGGTAATGCGCCGCGGCTACGCCGGCGACGACCGGCTGATGGCCGAGCTCGCCGACCAGCGCCGCATCTTCGCGCCCATCAGCGCCATCCCCGAGCAGCTCAAGCGCGCCTTCATCGCCGCCGAGGACCAGAACTTCTACACCCACAAGGGCGTGGACCCGTTCGCCATCGCGCGTGCGGCGTTTACCGACCTGCAGCACGTGGGCGAGGGCAAGCGGCCCAAGGGTGCGTCCACCATCACGCAGCAGGTGGCGCGCAACATGGTGCTGGGCTCGGACGCGCTCAGCTACCACCGCAAGATCAAGGAGGGCCTGCTGGCGCTGCGCATCGAGCGCGTGCTGACCAAGCAGCGCATCCTCGAGCTCTACCTCAACGAGATCTACCTCGGCGAGGGCGCCTATGGCGTCGTAGCGGCGGCACAGACCTACTTCAACAAGCCGCTCGACCAGCTGAGCGTCGGAGAGGCGGCGATGCTGGCCGCCCTGCCGAAATCCCCGAAGAATTACGACCCGTTCCGCTACGCCGACGCCGCCCGCGGCCGCCGTGACTGGGTGCTCGACCGCATGGCGGAGACCCACGCGGTCACCGCAGCCGAGGCGGAGGCGGGCAAGGCCGAGCCGCTGACGCCGAGCAAGTACCACGCGCCGGACACCGTGCCGGGTTCGGAGTGGTTCACCGAGGAGGTGCGCCGCCAACTCGCCCTGCGCTTCGGCCAGGACCAAACCACCGAGGGCGGTCTGATCGTTCACACCAGCCTGGACCCGGCGCTGCAGGCGCAGGCAGACCAGTCCCTGCGCGCCGGGCTGATGCATTACGACCACGCGCATGGCGGCTGGCGCGGGCCGGTGGCACGCATCGGCAGCACCGCATCGCTGGACGGCGACTGGTCGGACGCGCTCTCCCGCATCCCCAAGCCGGCCGGCATGCTGCCCGACTGGCGCGTGGCCGTGGTGCTCGACGAGACCTACGACGCGGCCAGGCTCGGCTACCTCACCGACGCGGACGGCACCACCCAGGCCCGCACCGGCGAGGTGGCGCTGTCCACGCTCGGCTGGGCACGGCAGGTGCTGGGCAACGGCGACCTCGGCGCCGCCCCACACCGCATGTCCGACGTGCTGTCCCCAGGCGACATCGTCCTGGTGGAGCCGACCGACGGCACGCTAGAGATGCGGGTCGCCGACCACCATTCGACGCGCAAGTCGCACGCCCATAGCTCGGTGGTCACGCTGGACAAGCTGACCCTGCGGCAGATCCCGAAGGTGGAAGGCGCCCTGGTCAGCCTGGACCCGCGCACCGGCCGAGTGTTGGCGCTGTCCGGCGGCTGGAGCGGGGCGGCCAGCAAGTTCAACCGCGCCACCCAGGCGCAGCGCTCGCCGGGCAGCTCGTTCAAGCCGTTCGTCTACCTCGCAGCGATGGAGCAGGGGATCTCGCCCAGCGCGCGGTTCGAGGACAGCGCGTTCAGCATGGGCAGCTGGCACCCGCACAACTACGAGATGAACTACGGCGGCCCGACGCCGCTGCGCATTGCCCTGGAGCAATCGCTGAACCTGGTGACCGTACGCGTCGCGGCGCACATCGGCATGACCGAGGTGGCCAAGACGGCGATCGGGCTGCACCTTTACGACAGCATGCCGAAGGTGCTGCCCGCCGCCCTGGGCGCTGTGGAGACCACCGTGTTGCGCGAGGCCGGCGCCTACGCCGCCATCGCCCAGGGCGGGCGCGAGGTGGTCCCCAGCCTGATCGACAGTGTGCAGGACCGTGACGGCCACGTCGTCTGGCGCCCGAACGGCCTGGTGCTGGGCGCCGGCGACCCGTCGCAGCCGCCAACGCTGTCCGACCCCCGCACCCAGGTGGCCGACCCGCAGAGCGCCTACCAGGTGCTGCGCATGATGCAGGGCGTGGTCAAGTTCGGCACCGGCAAACCTGCCGTGGAAGGGCTGGACCGGCCGGTCGCCGGCAAGACCGGCACCAGTCAGGACTACCATGACGCCTGGTTTGCCGGCTTCACCCCTGACATGGTCACCATAGTTTGGGTCGGCTTCGACTCGTCTGAAACACTGGGCGACGAGCAGACCGGTGCTGCCGTCGCAGCCCCGATCTGGAACGACTTCATGCGCGCCGCCCAGCACGACCGCCCGGTGCTGGACTTCCGGGTGCCGGACGGCGTTACCCTGGCCGACTGGGGCTGCGGTCGCCACGAGTGCATCGACGCGTTCAAGCCCGACCAGGTGCCTGGCGCTTCCGGCGTCGGCGGCGTCGCCCGGCAGGACGACGGCGTCGTGGATACTGCGTCGGTGGACAGCCCGGTGCAGATGGTCAACCCTGATCCGGACGCGCCGCCGCCACCGCCCAAGCCCTCGCCGGGGACTGGCGTGGATAGCGGGGTTGGGGGGCTTTACTGAGCCTCTAGGCAAGCGGTTCTTTTTTAAAAAAAACACCAAAAAACTTTTGTTCCCGTTCGGCGCGCCGTGAGGAGGCGTGTCGTTTCAGCCGTCCGCGACAGCAGGAGCAAAAGCTTTTTGCTTCTTTTTCTCGAAACAGAAGGCCTTCCTTCCTTACCTCGCGCCATATGCGCCCCCCTTCAAAACAGGTATCCCACCATGGCCGCCGAAGCCGACACCCTCTACGACCAGATCCAGCAATCGGTAGCCCTGCTGCGGAGGCATCTTTGACTGGGATGTCGCCACTGCCCGTCTCGAGGAGCTCAACCACCTAGTCGAAGATCCATCCCTCTGGAACGACGCCGAGGGCGCGCAGAAGATCATGCGCGAGCGTAACCGCCTGGCAAGCGGCATCGACGGCCTCCGCAAGCTTGAATCCGACGTCGCCGACGCGATGGGACTGATCGAGCTGGCCGAAGCAGAGGGCGAGCCGGCGATGGTCGCCGAGGGCATCAGCGCGCTGAGCGACATCGCTGCCGAAGCCAAGCGCCAGGAGATCCTCGGCCTGCTCAGCGGCGAGGCGGACGGCAACGACTGCTACCTCGAGCTCAACGCCGGCCAGGGCGGCACCGAGGCGCAGGACTGGACCGAGATGCTGATGCGCATGTACTCGCGCTGGTCGGAAAAGCACGGCTATAAGGTGGAGATGATGGAGGCGAGCGAGGGCGAGGGTGCCGGCCTCAAATCTGTCACCCTGCAGGTGAGCGGTCCCAACGCCTACGGCTGGCTGAAGACCGAGGCCGGCGTGCACCGCCTGGTGCGCATCAGCCCGTTCGATGCTGCCGCCCGTCGGCAGACCAGCTTCGCCAGCGTCTGGGTCTACCCGCTGGTCGACGACAGCATCGAGATCGAGATCCGCGACGCCGACCTGAAGGTGGACACCTTTCGCGCGTCAGGCGCCGGCGGCCAGCACGTCAACAAGACGGAGTCCGCCATCCGCATCACCCACATGCCGTCCGGCATCATCGTTGCCTGCCAGACCGACCGCAGCCAGCACCGCAACCGGGCCACCGCGATGGGCATGCTGAAAGCGCGGCTCTACGAGGCGGAGCTGCAGAAGCGCGAGGCTGCGTCGGCCCTGACCGAAGCGGGGAAGACGGAGAACAGCTGGGGGCATCAGATCCGCAGCTACGTGCTGGCGCCGTATCAGATGGTGAAGGATTTGCGCACGGGGGTGGAGAAGGGCAACCCGGGGGCGGTGCTGGATGGGGAGCTGGATGATTTTATGGCGGCGGCTTTGGCGGCACGGGTGGGGGCTACTCGGAGTGAGGCTTCGGCTCAGGCGCAGTAAGCGGCCTCCGGCGGCTTCTTTTCTGAAGAAAAGAAGCAAAAGAC
>CAXUIR010000240.1:0-1404 GCA_964251005.1 uncultured Acetobacteraceae bacterium
CGGAGACAAAAGTTTTTTGCTTCTTTTTTTCAAAAAAGAAGGCCTTGCTTGCTTCCGAACTGTCAACTCCAGGCTCGTCTGATAGTGCTGTAGCAATGAGTGACAAGTATTACACGGTGGATGCGTACGTCTTGGACTCGCTGATGAGAGACCTGGTGGGTCATGACCACCGCGCGTCGGCCTTCCTGGTTTACCTGAGCCTGGCGGCCGCCTTCGAAGAGGGGGCGCCGCGTGTCAGCCACGCGCAGTTGGCGGAACGGACCGGCCTTTCCAAGCGCAGTGTGCAGGACGCCGTGCTGCATCTGGTCGACAGGAACCTACTGCGCGTGACGAGGCGCGGTCCGACCGAGGTTCCGCGATACGAACCGTTGATGCCTTGGCGCCGGCGTCGGTCTGCAGGTCCGGAGGGCTTGGCCTAGCGTTTCGGTTGCCAGAGCTCGATCTTGGTGCCGTCGGGGTCCTGGATCCAGGCGAAGCGGCCGAAGGCGTCGCCGTCGTCGCGCTTGAGGATGGGAACGCCCTTTGCGGTCAGGCGCGCGATGATGGCGTCCATGTCGTCGACGGCGAAGTTGATCATGAACTCGCGCGTCGAAGGGCTCATGTAGTCGCTGGTGTCGGGAAAGGCCGTCCAGGACACCTTGGGGGGATGGCCTGGCGCATCGAAGGGCATCGCCGCTCCACCCCACGGCTTGACGTCGACCCCGAGCGCCTCGCGATACCACTGGGCAAGGGCTTTGGGGTCCTTGCTCTTGACGAAAACGCCGCCCACGCCGGTGACGTGACCTGGTTGCTCAGCCATGGTGGGCCCCTGAGAGGTGAGTGCCAGTGCCAGCGCCAGAAGGGTGAGGTGCTTGAGCGACATTCGTCATCCTGTTCCAGTCCCGGGCTGATGTAGTCGGCTGCGCTGCCGCGGGCCTGAGTGTTAGATGCGGCGTCGCCCCGGCACTATAGGTGCATTCATTGCTATAGCGCCAGATGCGAGTGGCGACGGTGAGAGCGGACCCTGTACGGCCATGAACCTCGCGCTCATGCGTGTTTAAAGACTCGAACAGTCCGCTGTCATTCATCTGCCGCGGGAGCACTGTTGTGGGTGGATGATCCAGCGACCACGGTTTCGGCCCTCGTTGCTAAGGAAGAAAGTAAGGCCTTCTTTTCTGAAGAAAAGAAGCAAAAGACTTTTGGTCCGGCTGTCGCGGAGTCTCCTTCAGCGTGCACCCAGAGAGCAAAAGTTTTTTGGTTCTTTTTTTCAAAAAAGAACTGCTTGCTTGCTCGCCCTCAGAACCAAGTGAGCAAGAGTAACGCGCGGTTGTGACGGGAACGCGGAGGCGCCACCTAGCGTCTATCGGTTGGACGCGTCCGAGACGTGTCGGCGCTCTGAGAGGACATCATGAAGACGTTTAGTAC
>CAXUIR010000240.1:1414-4525 GCA_964251005.1 uncultured Acetobacteraceae bacterium
TTTTTTCAAAAAAGAACTGCTTGCTTGCTTAAAACCTCTCCTTCGCGCCCGCTTTTCCACCAGCATGAACGCCGCCCCCCCGCTCGACCGCGCACTCGCCCAGTCAGCCGTGGATGCCGGCGTCTGCGCCTACTTCGCCGCCCGCCGTGCCCGGGTGGATCCGTTCGTCACCGCGCACTTCTCGCTCCGCGGCACGCTGAGGCTGCACCGCGCCGCACTCGGCTGGGACATCCTCAAGGCGCCGGCCAACCTATCTCTCGCCGTCCCGCAGGTCGTCATGCACCTCGGCGCCAAGGCGGCCGGCCGCCTGGGTGCCCCGCGCACTGCGGAAGCTATGCGCCGGCCGATCATCCTGAAAACCGCCGTCGCGCGCCAGATCGAGTGGCTGATCCACACCGAACTGCTCGAGCTGCCCTACAGCCAACTCGGCCGCGACAGCACCCGCGACGCCCTCTCCGAAGCCATCCTCGTTCAGCCCGCCCTGCAGGACGCCATGCAAGCCGCACTCACCGAGATCGGCCCGCATAGCCGCGACCCTGCCTTTCGCGAACGCCTCGGCCAGGCGATGGAGACCTACGGCCTGACCCGCAGCGCCGCCGCCGAGATCACCACCGGCCTGATGAACCTCAGCGCCGGCGCCATCGCGCTGAACAAGATCACGCCGGGTGCCGCCAGCTTCGGCCCGGCGCTGGCCGGCATCATGGCGCACCAGACTGCCATCAGTGCTTTTCCGCTGGGCACCTGGCTCGGCGGCGCCTGGTACGGGTTGTTCCCCACGGTGCCGTCGGCCGCGCTGCTGGCCACCACCACCGGCGGCGTCATGCTTGCGGCTACCACGTTCGCCGCCTTTGCCGGCGTGGTGTCGGACCCGGTGCAACGCGCGCTCGGATTGCACCGCAAGCGCCTGCTGCGGATGATCGACGTGCTGGAGAAGCAGTTCTTCGATCCTGCAGCGGCGGGCTTTGCGGTGCACGACCACTACGTTGCGCGGCTGCTGGACGTCTTCGATTATCTTGGTGCGGCGGTCAGGTTGATACGGGTGTGATACCAACAGGCCTGAAGATTGACCGTTCCGAAGCAAGCAAGGCTTTCTTTTTTGAAAAAAAGAAGCAAAAAACTTTATCCCCGACGCCTGCATCAAGGAGAGGATTACCGAGGCAAGCGCACACGCTGGCAGAACCAGGCCGTCCCTTTGCACAGGCTGAGGAGCAAAAGTTTTTCGGTTCTTTTTTTCAAAAAAGAACCGCTTGCTTTCGTCCTTACGCCGCCTCGTCCGTCTCGATCTGCGGCAGCGGCGGCGGCACCTTCCCCTCGCGCGCCAGCCTGTCGTTCGCCGCGGCCACCATCGCGTTCAGGTCGGTCTGTGTGCACAGGCCGAGGATCACCGGATCGCGCGGCTTGATGTTGGCGCTGTTCCAATGCTGCCTGTCGCGCACTTTCTGGATCGTATCCTTGGTGGTCCCAAGCAGCTTGATCACCTGCGCTTCAGACAGCTGCGGATAGTGCCGCAGCACGAACGCGATCCCGTCCGGCCTGTCGTTTCGCTTGGCCACCGGCGTGTAGCGTGCGCCCTTCTGCTTCTTGGGCACGTGCGTGGTGATCGGCATCATTTTCAGGCGCGCATCGGCGTTCTTCTCGCAGCGCACGATCTCGTCTGCGGTCACCTGGCTGTTGGCCACCGGGTCGTAGCCGTTGATGCCCTGGGCCACCTCGCCGTCGGCGATCGCCTGGATTTCCAGCGGGTGCATGCCGCAGAAATCAGCGATCTGGTCGAAGGTCAGCGCGGTTTTGTCGATCAGCCAGACGGCCGTGGCTTTCGGCATCAGTGGGAGCGTCATCGTGTCATCCTCGGGCGCGGGACGCCGCCTGACGGGACCATCACCATCGCGTGCAAGACGGTCTGTGGGAGGCCCCGCTGCAGGGTGCGCCGATCAGCAGCAATCCTCAGGATATGGGCTGCGGGTCAGGCGCCGGTCAAGATGGTTGCGCGCAGGACGAAGATAAGTTTTCGCAGGGCTGCCAATCTGCGCGGCGAACGGCGCCCGGCAGCGGCATCGCCCGTGGTGCTAAGTCTTCCGTTGGCAGGCCAGCGCATTGCTCAGTAGCGGCTGGTTCCGCTCGGCGACTCTGACACCTATATCGGGGCATGCGGTCGAGAAGACTCGAACTTCCACGAGGTTGCCCCCACAAGCACCTCAAGCTTGCGCGTCTACCATTCCGCCACGACCGCACGGTGGGCGGCCTATAACGGATGCAGTCGCCGGTTTCAACTCTCGCCCTGCCCCCGCCGCAAGCGCTCGAGTGGTTGGTGGCACCCGGACTGACGGCCTACCCCGACGCGGTTGCCGACATGCGCGCCCGCATCGCCGCCATCCGCGCCGGCACCACCGCCGAACGCGTCTGGCTGGTGCAGCACCCGCCGCTCTACACGGCCGGCACCTCCGCGCGGCCAGCCGACCTGGCCGACCCCGGCCGTTTCCCCACTTTCGACGCCGGCCGCGGCGGGCAGTGGACGTATCACGGCCCAGGCCAGCTGGTCGGCTACGTCATGCTGGACCTCACCCGCCGGCACGGCCCCCTGCCGGCGCGCGACGTGCCCGCCGTCGTGCACGGGTTGGAGGAGTGGCTGATCCGCACGCTGGCGGATTGGGGCGTGCGGGGCGAGCGGCGCAGCGGCCGGGTCGGAATTTGGGTCGCGGACGGCTCGGGGGGTGAGAGCAAGATCGCCGCCATCGGCGTGCGGGTGACACGCTGGGTCACCTGGCACGGCGTATCGCTTAACGTCTGCCCGGCGCTGGAGCATTTTGCCGGCATTGTCCCCTGCGGCATCCGCGAGCACGGCGTGACCAGCCTGCACGCGGTCGGCGTCCAGGCCGGCTTGGAGGAGGTGGGCGAGGCATTGCGGCAAAGCTGGCAGACGGTTTTTTCCGGCTGAGCATAAGCAAGCGGTTCTTTTTTGAAAAAAAGAACCAAAAAACCTTTACGCCTGCCGTCGCGAAGGTTCTGCAGCGCGCGCCCAAGGAGATAAAAGTTTTTTGCTTCTTTTTTTCAAAAAAGAAGGCCTTGCTTGCTTACCTGATCAGGCCAGCCGCCTCCGCCACTGCCCGAGAC
>CAXUIR010000241.1:0-3276 GCA_964251005.1 uncultured Acetobacteraceae bacterium
GGCGGGAACGGGTCTAGACGAGGCAGGCGCGCCTTGGTGTCTGCGGACGGGCAGCGGGAGCATACGTCCCGACGGCCGCGCGCCAGGATGCAGCGCCGGAAGGGATGGTGGAAAGAACCGCTTTCCTTCCCTGACCGCAGCCCCTATACCGCCGCACCGCGCGCGACGGTCCGATGTCAGAGCGGTTATGTAAGGGACTGCAAATCCCTGTAGCCCGGTTCGACTCCGGGTCGGACCTCCAGCGCACTACGGACCACATTACGTTGCCGGTTGCACCAAGTGCAGAAACCAAGGTTGCCCTCTGAGGTTCTTGTGTGGCACCGCGCTTGCGGTAACGCAAAAGTCGCTACTCGTGAGACGTTCGTTGCAAGCGCGCGTCGAAGCTGACGAAAGTTCTCGGCTCTTTCCTCGAAGAAAAACCGTGCGTTTGCGCGTCTTCCGTCGAAAACTAATACCAGCCGGCGTTGATGCTGACTCACAGAAAGCAAGCAGTCCTTTTTTGAAAAAAAAGGACCAAAAAACTTTTGACTCCGCTGTCGCGCGCTCTCCGGATAAGTCCGCGACAGCGGAGACAAAAGTTTTTTGCTTCTTTTTTTCAAAGAAGAAGGCCTTGCTTGCTTCGGAACGTTCAATCTCCGGCCCGTTGATATAAGACGATGAACTTACGCGCGGTCAGCTATGAGATTGCGGCGACACCGAAACGTCACATCGCGTGGGCAAGCACCAGCTCGCAGCCGGCGCCCACACCGCCAAGAATGGCGATCGTGCCGCCAAAACGATGCCCGCTCCGATCCGGCATCAACAGCATCACCGCAAACCCCACTACCGCCGAGTAGACGCCGAAGTTACCCATGAACCCAATCAACGTCGCCATTTCGTTGCTCACACCACCCATCCTCGAGGCTGCTTTCACCAAACAACGCAGCCCGGTGGTCCATCAGTTCAGCCTGGACAGGGCTGGTCCCCAATTTGTGAACAAGCAGTAAACATCCATACCGCCGCCGTCGCTTCGCCGACGGAAATAGGCACCGGTGCCACTCCTCTTGCTCGTTCAAAAAGCGGCTTTCCCTACCGCAATGAAAGCGCCACCTGAAGTCGCTGAGCCGCCGCAAGCATGCACAGAGCTTAACTAGGCCACCGGCGGCGGCACGCGCGCTGCGCCAAAACGTCCCTCACCTCCTGCAATCACCATGGAGTTGCCATGAGCCGACACAAACTGGGCGCACTCTTGCGGGCGAGCGCCTTGACCATGGAGAAGAAAGAAAGCGCTTTCTTTTTTAAAAATGAAACAAAACTTTTATCTCTGGGTGCCGCTTTGCGAACGCAGTTGGCTCACCGTTTCAGTGCGCGCAGGTCGGATAGGTGAAGCTCGTCTGCGACGGCGGCGGCGCCCGGGAACGGGCCGTTGCCGCCGTACAGGCTAGGCGTGACAACGCAGGCCAGCCCGGCCCCTAACGCGCTGCGTAGGCCGTTCACCGTGTCCTCGATCGCCAGGCAATCACCGGCCGGCAACGCCAGGCGCCGCAACGCAAGCTGGTAGACGTCCGGCGCAGGTTTCTTGCTGGCCACCTCGTCGCCGGCAGCGATCACCTCGAACGGGTTGCAGCCGAGCGTGGCGCGCAGCAAAGCGTCGATGTTCGGCCGGCTGGTCGTCGTCGCAATCGCCAGCCTTATCCCCTGCGCGGCCGCCTCGGACAGCACCCGCCCGATGCCGGGACGCAGCGCACACCGTCCCGCCTCGACCATCCGCGTGTAGCGCTCCGTCTTGTCGGCGTGCAGGCGCGCGACCGCCGCATCGTCGAGGGGGTCGTCGGGCGCATGCGCGGTGATGTAGTGCCGGATGCGCTCCTTGCCGCCCGTCACCTCCAGCAACCTGGCGTACAGCGGCACGTCCCACGCCCAGGCAAGCTGCGCGGCCTCGAACGCCGCGTTAAACGCGAGGCGGTGCAGCTCCTCGGTTTCGGCCAGCGTGCCGTCGACGTCGAAGATCAGCGCGCGAAGCAAGGCAAGGCCTTCTTTTTCGAGAAAAAGAAGCAAAAAGCTTTTGCTACGGCTGCCGCGGACCTCTCCGAACCGCATGCCCCAGGAGACAAAAGTTTTTTGGTTCTTTTTTTCAAAAAAGAACTGCTTCCTTACTGAAAGTTCAGCGCGCTGGCCTGCATCACCAGAGGCAACTGCCTGACCTCCGCCAGCACGTCCTCACTCACGTCACCATCCACCGAAACCAGGCAGATGGCATCCCCGCCCGCCGCAGCACGCCCAAGATGAAACGTCGCGATGTTGATCCCGTGCCGCGCCAGCGTTTCGCCAAACTTGCCGATGAAGCCTGGCTTGTCCTGGTTCGTCACGTACAACATGTGCGGGCTGAAATCGGCTTCCATGCGGATGTCCTTCACCTCCACCAGGCGCGGCTTGTTGCCGGCGAACAGCGTACCGGCGACGGCGCGGGTAAAGCGGTCGGTGGTGACCGTGATGCGCACCAACGTTTGGTACTCGCCCGGCCGGTCGTGCACGGTTTCCGCCACGTCGATGCCGTGTTCGCGCGCCACCACCGGCGCGTTGACCATGTTCACGCCGGACAACACCGGTGCCAGCAGCCCCGCCAGCGCCGCGGCCGTCAGCGGCTTCTGGTTCAACGCCGCCACGGCACCCTCGTACTCGATGGCGATGCGGCGGATGGCGCCGTCCTGCGCGCGGGTAAGCTGCCCGGCGAACGCGCCGAGCGACTGTACCAACCGCATGTAGGGGCGCAGTCTCGGCGCGTCCTCTGCAGAAACGGACGCGGTGTTGATCGCGTTGGTGACCGCGCCGGTCAGCAGGAAGTCGCTCATCTGCTCGGCGACTTGCAACGCCACGTTCTCCTGCGCCTCGTTGGTGGAGGCGCCGAGATGCGGCGTGCACACCACGTTCTCCATGCCGAACAGCGGACTGTCCTTCGCCGGTTCTGTCTCAAAGACGTCGAGCGCCGCGCCGCCAACCTGGCCGGCGGTAATGGCTTCGGCCAGCGCCGCTTCGTCGATCAGCCCGCCGCGGGCGCAGTTGACGATGCGCACACCGCGCCGGCACTTGCCCAGCGCGTCGCGGCCAAGGATGTTGCGCGTGGCCTCCGTCATCGGCGTGTGCAGGGTGATGAAGTCGGCGCGTGCGAGCAGCTCGTCCAGCTCCAGCTTCTCCACGCCCATGTCCAGCGCACGCTTTTCGGACAAATAGGGGTCGTAAGCGACCACGCGCATGTGCAGCCCCTGCGCGCGGTCGGCGACGATGCTGCCGATGTTG
>CAXUIR010000241.1:3286-4523 GCA_964251005.1 uncultured Acetobacteraceae bacterium
CCGGCCCCGCGCCATCATCAGGCCGATGGCGTGCTCGGCGGTGGTGATGGAGTGCCCGGGCGGCGTGTGCATCACGATCCCGCCGCGCGCCGTGGCCGATTTCAGATCCACGTTGTCCACGCCGATGCCGGCGCGGCCGACCACCTTCAGCTTGGTGGCGACCTCGAGCAGCTCCTTGGTCACCTTGGTGGCCGAGCGTATCGCCAGCCCGTCATAGGCGCCGATGACCTCGCGCAACTCTGCCGGCGAGAGGCCGGACTTCACGTCCACCTCGATGCCGCGGTCGCGGAAGATGCCGACGGCTTCGGGAGATAATTTGTCGGAGATGAGGACCTTGGGCATTGAGCTTACTCCGCCGCCGAGCGCACGTGCTCGGCCTCCACCTGCGACGCCGCCCAATCGAGCCACGGCAGCAGCGCCTCGATGTCGGCGGTCTCCACCGTGGCACCGCCCCAGATGCGCAGGCCGGGCGGCGCGTCGCGGTAGGCGGCGATGTCGAGCGCCACGCCCTCCTTCTCCAGCAGCGAGGCCAGCTTCTTGGCCGCCGCCGCCTGGGCCTCCGCGGCAAGTGCGGCGAACCAGGGCGCCGTGATGGTCAGGCAGATCGAGGTGCTCGACCGGTTCGCCTGCGTCGTGGCGAGGAAACCGGCCCAGTCGCTCGCCGCGACCCAGCGCGAGATGGCGGCCAGGTTGGCCTCGCTGCGCGAGATTAGCCCACGCAGGCCGCCGACGCCCTCCGCCCAGCGCAGGCCGTCGAGCGCGTCCTCCACGCACAGCATGGAGGGCGTGTTGATCGTTTCGGCGGCAAAAATGCCGTCGATCAGCTTGCCGCCCTTGGTCAGGCGGAAGATCTTCGGCAGCGGCCAGGCCGGCTTGTAGCTTTCCAGCCGAGCCACCGCGCGTGGCGAGAGTGCAAGCATGCCGTGCGCCGCCTCGCCGCCCAGCACCTTCTGCCAGGACCAGGTGACCACATCGAGCTTGTCGTAGGGCAACTCCATCGCGAACGCCGCGGATGTTGCGTCGCACAGCACCAGTCCCTCGCGGTCGGCCGGGATGAAGTCGCCGTTGGCCAGCCGCACGCCGCTGGTGGTGCCGTTCCAGCACAGCACCACGTCGCGGGAGAAGTCGATCTGATCCAAATCCGGCAGCGCGCCGTAGGGCGCGGTGAGCACGCGCGCGTCTATCTTGAGCTGCTTGACGGCGTCGGTGGCCCAGCCTTCGGAGAAGCTCTCGAAGG
>CAXUIR010000242.1:0-756 GCA_964251005.1 uncultured Acetobacteraceae bacterium
CTTTTTTTCAAAAAAGAACTGCTTGCTTGCTTGAGGGGTCCACGATGCCCGAAACACCAGAAACGCTCCTGCTCAACCTGGACGGCTTCGAGGGCCCGCTCGACCTGCTGCTAGACCTGGCACGCACGCAGAAGGTGGACCTCGCACGGATCTCCATCCTGGCGCTGGTGGAGCAATACCTAGCGGTCGTCGAGAGCGCGCGCCGCGTCCGGCTGGAGCTGGCGGCCGACTGGCTGGTGATGGCCGCCTGGCTTGCGTGGCTGAAGTCCCGCCTGCTGCTGCCGCAGACCGACCCTGAGGCGGAGGAAGCGGAGCAGTCTGCCGACCTGCTGGCCGCGCGTCTGGCCGAGCTGGCGGCGATGCGCGCCGGCGCCGCCTGGCTGTCGGTCCGGCCCAGCCTGGGCATCGACGTGTTCCGCCGCGGCGCGCCGGAGTCGCTGACCGCCACCGATCGGTCCGGGCTGCTCGCCGACCTGCCCGGGCTGCTGCGGGGCTACGTGGACGCGCTGCGGCGCGGGGCGGCGCGGGTGACCTACCAGCCGCGCCAGCTCAGCTTTTGGACGGTGCAGGACGCCATCGGGCGGCTATCTGCGACCCTGGGGACCATGCCGGCCTGGACCACGCTGGAGCAATTTCTGCCGGCGCAGCTTTCAGGCCAGCAGCGGGCGGCGGCGGTGGGGGGGCCGCGGGGGGGCCCGCGGGGGGGGGGGCCGGGGGGGGGGGGGGGGGGGGGGGGGGGGGGGGGGGGGGGGGCGG
>CAXUIR010000242.1:766-4508 GCA_964251005.1 uncultured Acetobacteraceae bacterium
GGCGCGCTACGCCGGGCGCGGGGTGGAGCTGGCCGAGGTGGGGCTTGGCTGGCAGTTCCGCACCGCGCCGGACCTGGCCGGGCGGCTGACGCGGACGATCTCGCGCCCGCGCCGGCTGCCGCGGGTGGCGATGGAGACGCTGGCCATCGTGGCCTGGCACCAGCCGGTGACGCGTGCGCAAATCGAGGAGATACGCGGCGCGGCGCTGAGCCAGGCGACGCTGGACGCGCTGCTGGAGGCGTCCCTGGTGCGGCCGGCGGGCCACCGCGACGTCCCGGGGCGACCGACGCTGTGGGCGACGACGCCCGCGTTCCTGGCGCAGTTCGGGTTGCGCGATCTGTCCGAGCTGCCGAAGCGGTCGGAGCTGGTGCTGGAGAGCGGCGTGTCGGCGCTGACGCAGGAGGGAGGCGGAGCCGGTCATGCGACGGGCGAGGCGGAGGGGTGAGCAGCGATCACCAGGCGGCACAGGCGTGCTGAGGCCGATCTTGCTGCGAAACGGCTGAGAGGGCGTCATAATTGGGCGAAGAGGAAGGCCTGCTTTTTTGCAAAAGCAGAGAAAATTGTTGGTTCTGCTGGCGCGATGGGTCTGCAACGTGCGTCAGGCAACATGAAGGTGCTTGGTGCCCGTTGAAGAGTCGGTTTGGTGAGTCAATGGCGTGGTGTTCGAGCACCAAGGCGAATCGGCCGATGCGCAGTGGACCCAAGCGGGCAAGCTGGACGCTTGTTGTTGTAAGCACTGGGGCATCGTGCACTTCGCGCCGTCGCATGACGTGCGAGTAGCGCGCCGTTGCTTGAGAAGACCAAGTCAGATGGCAAACCAAGGCGACACACTCACCTGGTAATACCAGCATGCTTTAAGGCGGACACATAGAAAGCAAGCAGTCCTTTTTTGAAAAAAGGACCAAAAAACTTTTACTCCCACGCCTGCATCAAGGAGGGAAATATCTATGCAAACGCACATACTGGCAGAACCAGGCCTCACCGTGGTGCAGGCGCAGGAGCAAAAGTTTTTTGCTTCTTTTTTGCAAAAAAGAAGACCTTCCTTGCCTTGCGCGATGTCAGCCTCAACGCGCTTGTATAAGATCGCCTAGTTTTTCTTTTACGGTCGAGGTTTCGAGTCTTCGTAGGATCCGCCGAGCGGTTATCTCGGCCTCGACGCGTGCAACGGGCAGAAAGGTTCCCCTCATGATCAGGATCGCCGGTCTTGCCGCCGCGCTGTGCCTTTCGCTCGCAACGGCGTTCGCGCAACCGGTACCAGCGGCGGTCAGCACCGATCCGGCGCCGGATGCGAAGTTTCCAGCCCGCTCGGTCGTCGTCCACATCCCCAGCTTCGGGGTGGACATCAACGGCCTGGTCTACGTCGCCGCGGGTGCCGGGCCTCACCCCACGTTGGTGCTGTGCCACGGCCTGCCGGGCAACGAGAAGAACCTGGATTTGGCGCAGGCGGTGCGGCGGGCCGGTTGGAACGCGGTCACTTTCAACTACCGCGGCTCCTGGGGCAGCCCGGGGACCTTCAGCTTCGCCCACACGTTGCAGGACGCGGCCTCTGTTCTCGCCTTCATCCGCGAGCCGGGCAACGTCCGCGCGCTCGGCATCGACACGAACCGCATCGTTCTGGCGGGCCACAGCATGGGCGGCTGGGTGACGGCGCAGATAGCCGCGAACGATCCCGCGCTGGCCGGCGCCATCCTGGTTTCCGCCTGGGACGCCGGCGCGGCGGGAGCTGCCGGTTCCAGCGCTCGCGCCAGGCTCGCAGCAGGCATGGCGGAGAACAGCGAGACGCTGGCGGAAACCTCACCCGGCGCGATGGCTGACGAACTGATCGCGCACGGCGCTGGGTGGTCGTTTCCGCCGCTCGCCGCGAAGCTGGTTGCCACGAAGTTGCTGGTTCTCACGTCCGACGACGGCAACGGCGCGAGTGACATGGCACTCGTCGCCGCGGTCGAGACGCTGGGCGGTCACCTGGTGAGCCACGCCCACGCCGCAACCGATCACAGCTGGTCCGACCACCGGGTAGCGCTCGAAGCGCTGGTTGTGAACTGGCTGGCGGCATTCTTAGCCAAGTAAGCAAGGCCTGCTTTTTTGAAAAAAAGCAGCAAAAAACTTTTGCTCCTGCTGTCGCGGAGTTTCCTTCAGCGTGTACCCGGGGACAAAAGTTTTTTGGTTCTTTTTTTCAAAAAAGAACCGCTTGCTTGCGCAGGTGCCCGTGGCCAGGAGAATTGGCTTACCGGCGAGGGAGCACCACCTTCCCCACCATCCCCTCGCAGAGTAAGACACCCCAATGTTCGATTTCGCCTGGTCCGAGATAGCCCTGATCGGGGGCGTGGCGCTGATCGCCATCGGGCCGAAGGACATGCCGGTCGCCATCAAGGCGATGAGCGACACGATCAAGAAGCTGCGTCGCATGGCCGGCGAGTTCCAGGGCCACGTGGACGAGATGCTGCGCGAGGCGGATCTGGGCGACGTAAAATCCAGCTTCAACGAGCTGCGCAGCCTCAACCCGAAGGCGATGGTGCAGCGGGCGATCGACCCTGACGGCACGGTCCGCTCCGCCTTTGCCGACCCGTTCCGCGACCACCCGGTGACGCCGGTGATGACCAAGCTGGACCAGGTGCACGTGGCCGAGCGCGCCACCACCGCCATACCGATGCCGGCGCCGGACGCGCCTGCCCCCGCTTCCGTGCCGTCAGACGCGCCAGGACCTGCCCAGGCGGCGCTGCCGGCTCCGGCAACGTCTGCGCCCGCGGCCGTCCCACCCGTCAGCGTGCCGGTCGACGCCATGGCCGCCAACCTGACACCCCCTGCCTACCGTCCGCCGACCCGAGCGGGGGCGACGCCCAGCCCGCCCGTCACGCAGACGCCGGACGCGCCTGCGCCCACGCCGCACGCCGGCGGCGAGAGCTAGCCCATATGGCCCCGGACGCGGTGCCGGCTCCGGACACGGACCCGATCAACGACAAGCCGATGCCGCTGCTCGAACACCTGGTCGAGCTGCGGCGGCGGCTGCTTTGGTCGGCGGTGGCGTTCGTGATCGCCTTTTTCATCTGCTACCGCTTTTCCGGCGGGATCTACCTGTTCCTCGCCCAGCCGCTCAAGCAGATCATGCAGTCGAAGGGCGAGCAGCCGCACCTGATCTACACCGCGCTGTACGAGGCGTTTTTTACCTACCTGAAGGTGGGTTTCTTCGGCGCCACCTTCGTGGCTTTCCCGGTCATCGCCAGCCAGATCTGGATGTTTGTCGCACCCGGTTTGTACCGCAGCGAGCGCCGCGCCTTTGCACCGTTCCTGATCGCGACCCCGGTGCTGTTCGTGGCGGGCGCGGCGCTGGCGTATTACTTCGTGTTCCCCGTCGCGTGGCGGTTCTTCCTGTCGTTCGAGACGCCCAACGGCGCCGGCGGGCTGCCGATCGAGCTGCAGGCCAAGGTGGGGGAATACCTCGACCTGGTGATGAAGCTGATCTTCGCCTTCGGCATCGCCTTCCAGTTGCCGGTGCTGCTGACGCTTCTGGCGAAGGTCGGCATCGTCTCGTCCAAGTCGCTGAAGAAGGTGCGGCGCTACGCCTATGTCGGCATGTTCGTCGTTGCCGCGGTGCTGACACCGCCGGACATCATCACGCAATGCGGCCTGGCGCTTCCTCTGATCGCGCTATACGAGGTTTCGATCTACGCGGCGCAACTGGTCGAGACCAAGCCCGTCGAGGTTTGATGGAGGGCTGATGCACGACATTCGCGCCATCCGGGAG
>CAXUIR010000243.1:0-396 GCA_964251005.1 uncultured Acetobacteraceae bacterium
ACCCTAACCTGCGCGCTCACCAAGCAGGGCTGAGGCAATGACCAAGACCACCGAGGCGCTTGCCCGCGCCTTTCACCACGCCGTCGACTATCTCGGCGCGCTGGACCAACGTCCGGTCACGGCGACGGCGACCCTGGCGGAGCTCCGCACGCGGTTGCGGCTCCGGTTGGCCGACACGCCGACGCCGGCCACGACGGTCATCGACGACCTCGTTGCAGCGACGGCCGGCGGACAGCTAGGCTCCGCCGGAGGCCGCTTTTTCGCGTGGGTGATCGGCGGCGCGTTGCCCGCTGCTCTGGCCGCCGACTGGCTGGCCGCCGCCTGGGACGTCAACGCTGCCCTTTATGCCTGCGGGCCGGCCGCCGCGGTGGTCGAGGAGGTGGCGGGCGAGTGGGT